>JAADHR010000127.1 GCA_013151735.1 Calditrichota bacterium
CGTGTGGAACTCCGCTTTCTGGAATCGGGACAGACCGGATCCGTGGATGTGGAAAAAATGAAAATGGACAAATTCCTGGACGATATTCAAACGGCTGCTCATGGAATTCGCCAGAGAGATTTTGAAGCCCGGCCGGATTATATGAGCTGCCGCTACTGCGCGTTTAATTCCATTTGCCCCAGCGTGCAGAGTTAAAGGAATTTTATTTTTTTGTTTTGGCTACAAAGGCACAGGGACGAAAAGATTTCCCGGTCCGGTTTTTCAATGAACAACCTATTCGAAAAAAGAGAGTAAAACCACATGGCTTTTAAGATTCTCCATTTTGCAGATGTTCATCTGGACATTTCATTTGCGGGAATGGGGTTCCCCGTAGACGTGGCCCGGCAGTACCGACAAGCCTTGCGGGAAGCCCTTAAGCGTTTGATCGATATTGCCTTGCACGAAAATGTGGCAGCAGTAACGGTTGGCGGCGATTTGTACGAACAGGAACGGTTTACGGCCGATACGGGTAATTTTCTGGCCGAGCAATTCGCTCGGTTGGGTGCCATTCCCGTGTTTATGGCCCCCGGCAATCACGATCCTTTGGTGCCGGACTCCCTTTACCGTCAAACCAAATGGCCGGAAAATGTGACTATTTTTCCGCATCCCAAACTGGAACCCATTCCCCTTTCGGAAGACATTGTCCTGTGGGGGTTGGCCCACCCCTCGCCGTCGTGGCGGGAGGCACCCTTGAAAAAATTCAGGGTTCCTGACGATAGAATCCACATTTTACTGCTGCACGGGTCGGACATGTCCAGTGTGCCGTCGAACAAGGTGACCCATGCGCCGTTTGTTCCGGAAGAAATCGGGCGGGCAGGATTTTCATTTGCCCTGTTGGGGCATTACCACCAGGGGCGGTTGTCTCCGGAGGAAAACCCGATTTTGGCTTACCCGGGAAGCCCCGAGCCTCTTGCTTTTTGTGAATCGGGATTGCACGGGGCGGTTCTACTGGAGATTGAAACGGGTGGCCTGTCCGCGCGCCACATCTCCACGAGCACCTACCAGTCGGTTCAAAAAAACGTAGCGGTTTCCGAACTGAGCAACCGGGACGCTATTCTGGCCAAAATTCACGAGGAACTTCGGGAACATGCCGGGCCAAAGGTCCTGGCTCGGGTGATTTTGGAAGGCACCCGGCATCCGGATGTGGCCTGGGATTTGGCCGTACTTCGGGAAAATCTGCCGGAAAATTTTTTACATGTTTTTCTGGAAGATCACACCCTTCCGGCTTTTCCGCTCGATGAGTTAAGAGAAGAAAAGACCGTTCGGGGTGAATTTGTGCGCCGTTTGCTGAGTGAGATGGAATCGGCTTCGGACGAGCAGAAAACGCTGATTAAAGATGCCCTTACATTCGGCCTGCTGGCGTTTGAAAAGAAAGAAATTGTGACGGATTAATCGCCGGGTTGCTCTAAAAGGGGTTTGCCCGCGAATTTTGCGAATTTTCACGAATGGGTTTTTTATTGAAATTAGATTTGTGTCGTGGAGTATTTTGACAGGATTTACGGGATATTTTTTTTGTCATAGCGAAAATGCACACATATTTCATTCGCGCATTCGCGGCTTTTAAAATGAGATTTTTAAGTGCCGCTGTTGCGCATTTTCTAAACGGACTATTCCATGAAACTGATTCACGTATCTATTCAGGGCTTTGGAAAATTAGCCACGCTGTCGGTTGATTTTTCACCGGCCCTCAATCTGGTGTGGGGTCCCAATGAAGCGGGGAAATCCACTTTTCAGCAGGCGATTTTGGCGGCCCTTTACGGATTTTATCAGGGAAATCGAGCCAGCACGCTTGAAAAACAGGAGCACCTTCGCTTCAAACCCTGGACGCATGCCCACTACGGACTTCAACTGACCTACGCGCTGGAAAACGGCCGGCAGTTTCAGATTTTGCGCAATTTTGCTGACGATGATGTCCCCACAAAGGTGCTGGATGCACAGACCGGGAAGGACCTCACCCGGCAATTCAAGGTTCGGCGCCACGGGAATATTTCATTTGCCGCCGAACACACCGGCCTCAGCCGGGAAATCTTTGAATCCACTGTTTTTGTCCGCCAGGCAGAGGTGAAATCCCTCCAAAATAAATCGGGGCTGGTGAATGAAATTATCAGCTTACTGGATTCCGGGACGACACAGACCTCTGCGGAAGAGGTGATTGCCTTTTTAGAGGGTCAAATTGCACGCGTTGGAAGTGACCGTGCCCGAATTAAACGGCTTCCCCTGGCTCAGGAGCGATTGAAGAAACTGCAGGCGGAGTACGACGCCTTGCTTCGCGCCAGAGAATCCCTTCACGACGCCGTGCTGCAAAAACAGGACATGGAGCGCACCCTTCAGAAGGATCGAACCAAATTACTGCAATACCAGTATTTAATTCTCGATAAACGGATCCTCGAGCTTGATCAGAACCTGAAGCGTTCGGAAGACATTCGGGACCGGCTCAAATCCCTTCAGGAAAAAATAAACGCACTTAAAGCGGGGGAACCCATTTCGGATGCCCTTCGGGAGGGAATTGTCCGAAAATTTCAGACGCTGGACAATCAAAAAGAGCAGATCGAAGAAATTCGGGAGAAGATTGCCCAACAGCAAAGCGTGGTCAAGGGACTTTTTAACGCGTTGTCAGAATATGCGGGCATGGAAAAACTGGCAGAGTTTTTGTCCTACGATGAATTTGCCGCTCTTCAGGCACGGTGGGAGGTGGCGCATCGTGCCTTTGGGAATGCAGCCCGGGAGTACGATGAGGAAGTAAAGCGGCTGAGGTCTCAGAACCTGGATGTGGAGCGTTTACAGCGGATTTACCAGTTGAGTGCGGAAGACTCCCGCGCCCTCCGCCAGCAGGAAGAAGACCTGGAGCGTTTGCAGCGGGATATCCGGAATCTGGAATGGGAACAAAAAGAGCTGGCTCAAAAGGCCCCCTTTACGAAAACAATGCGGTGGGGATTTTCCGGCCTTGGATTTGTGGGAATGGTGGGCGTTTTCTTGTCGTTGGTGTGGGGTTTGGCTCCATGGGGGGCCATTGCCGGCGGCAGTTTGGCCATTCTCGCGGCAGCGGGCTTTTTCATTTATTCACAAAAGCAGAAACGCCACTCAAACAGCCTGAACGACCTGATTACGAATTTGAATGGTCTCATTGCCCGGAAAAATGACCTCGAGTCCGATTATCGCTCCCGACTAACTGATCTGGGCGTGGAAAATTTCAGGGATTTATTGGAGAAACGGCTTCAATTTGAAGGCCTGTCCCGAAAGGCGGATGCCCGCCAGCGGGCACGGGAGGAACTGGATTCGGTGGAGTTTCAGCTCCTGAAATACCTCGGGTCGATCGGGGTCCAGTCCCTATCGGAGGAGGAGCTAAAAACGATTGGCAGCCAGTTCAAATCCTATTTTGGTTTGAAGGAGCAATTCGATCGGGAAAAACGGATTCTGGAAGAGGCCCGCAAAGATCTCGTGCGTGTTCAGGATCGGCTGGAACTGACCCGTGAATCTCTTCTGGAGAGACTGCAGGAGGCCGGAATTCGCGAGAAGGATCTGGAAAAGGCGCTGCAGCAGTTTAAAAAGCTGCTTGAAAAGCGGAAGGAAAGGGATCGGCTCCAGCGGGAAGCGGAAAAATTGCAGTCGGAACTGGAGGGTCTTTTTTCCGGAAAATCCGAAGCCGAATGGCAGCAGCAGCGACAGGAATGGCAGCAGCAGCGGGACGCTTTGGTGGCGCATCATCCGGAATTAAAGGGGCTTTCCTCGGGGTGGACGTCGCAGAAGCTTTTGCACGAATACACCACCCTCGACCAGCGGCGGCAGGAGCTTGAAAAGCAGATCGAAGGTTTGAAAGCGACCATTCAAACGGTACTGACTGCGCACCGGCCGCAGGCGGAGATTGAAGAGGAACTGGCTCAGGCCGACCGTGACGTGCGGCAGCTTCTGAATGTGCGGCATGCTCTGGAAAAGGCTCGCACCACTCTTCGGGATGTCATGGAAAGCTACCATCGGGATCTGGCACCCATGCTTAATCAAAGCGTTGGAGACGGGCTTCGCCTGGTTACAGGGGAGCGGTACAGCGATGTCCGAATCGACCCGGAAACCTTCCGTGTAAACCTTGTTGTTCCCGAAACCGGAGAGGTTCAGCCATCGGAGAAGCTCAGCCTTGGGACGCAGGAACAGATTTATTTGCTGCTCCGTGTGGCGATCGCCAGAGTGCTGAGTGAGAATGCTGAACCTTTGCCTCTCATTCTGGACGACCCCTTTGTGCATTTTGATCACCAGCGGCTGCTGAATATGTTGGAATTTTTGACTAAATTATCGGAAAAAAATCAGGTTATTCTCTTTACAAAAGATGAAGATGTTGCGGCCTGGATCAAAAGACACGTGGAGCCCGAGCGAAGAATGATTCTGGAGATGAACGGGTAGGTTCTGGGGTGCCGGGGATTTTTTTAGTGGGGTGATGCCACAACCCGGTCGGACTGAAGATGATGGACCCCGTTGGAATCCAGTGAATCCCGCACTTTTTGAAGGAACTCTTCGCTGTCAAAGGGTTTGGGCACGACGTCAATTTTTCCGCTGTAGTTTTCAAATGTAATTTGACCTGCACTATATCCGGAAACAAAGAAAAATTTTTGAGAAGGCTTGAGCCGGAGGATCTCCTGAATAAGCTGGGGACCGCTCATTTGCGGCATAACAACGTCTGAAATCACCAGGTCAATTTGTTCCATTTTTTCCTGGAATATTGTGAGCGCTTCAACGCCGTCCGTTGCAGGAATAACGGTGTAGCCCTTGGACCCCAGAATTCGAATGGCCGTTTTTCTCACAAAATCTTCGTCCTCAACAAAAAGGATACGTTCATTCCCGCTTACATGATTTTTTGTCTTCTCCGGAGCAGTCTTTTGTTTCTCTTCCTGAATGGCCGGAAAATAAATCTTAAAGGTTGTCCCCTGCTTGGGATCGGAGTATACGTGAATAAACCCGTTGTGCGATTTCACTATTCCGTACACAACCGAAAGCCCAAGACCGGTTCCTTTTCCCAGTTTTTTGGTTGTGAAGAAGGGATCAAAAATCTTGTCGATAAATTTCTTGGGAATTCCGGTTCCTGTGTCTGAAACGCTCAATAAAACGTAGTTTCCGGGTTGAGCGTACGTGTGGAACGCCTGATAGGCCTCCGAAATGGTGATCGGTTTGGTTTCAATACTGATGGTGCCGCCCTGGGGCATGGCGTCGCGTGCATTGATGGAAAGGTTCAGTAAAATCTGGTGAATTTGTTCCGGATTAGCCAAAATATGACTGACGGGGTGAGTTGTGATTTGAAATGAAATATTCTCCCGAAATGTCCGTTGAAAAAGTTTTATGGATTCCTTGACGAAGTGATTCAAGTTCAGTATTTCTTTCGTTACATTATTTTTGCGGCTAAAGGTTAGTAATTGATGAATCAGCCGGGCCGCCCGTTCTCCAAGTTCCACAATTTGCCGGGCATCTTCATAAGACGGATGATCCGGGGACAGATCTTCAAGCATAAAATTGGCGCTTCCGATAATTCCCGTCAGGATATTGTTGAAATCGTGGGCAATTCCACCGGCCAAAATACCAATGCTTTCCATTTTTTGGGCCTGCAAAAGCTGCTGTTCCAGGCGTTTCCACTCTGAGATGTTTTGATGAATTCCCTCAATGTACCGCCACTCCTTGTTCTCACCGAATTCCACCCGAAAATTTGATTGGACGATAATTTCTGACTGGTCGCGGCACTTAAATGTCGCTTCAAAATTTGTAATCCGTCCTGACTTTTTTAATTTCTTCAGAAGATCGTCAAATTCATCGGGGTTTTTCAGCAATTGCCTGAAATTCATCCGAAGCAATTCATCGTCGTTGGAATAGCCGAGCATATGAATCAGCGTGGGATTGGCGGTTAAAAATGAGCCGTCCGGAAAGAATTGTGAAATTCCAATCAGGGCGCTTTCAAAAAGATGGCGATAGCGACTTTCGGATTCCTTGAGGCTTTGCTCCGCTTTTTCACGAAATGAGAGATCCCGGATGATATCCAATAAGGCAATTCGCCCGTTGTACGTAATTTGACTGACCGAGATTTCAATGGGAATTTCTCTCCCGTCTTTGTGTACGGCCTTAACGGTGTAAACGGGAGGTGCCGGTTTTCCCGCCATTCGACTTTTGTAGAATTTGCTTACCGTTGGCAGAGACTCCGGACTGACGAAGGGAATAAAGGGCTGGTTTAAGATTTCCTCTTGCTTGTATCCCAGCATTCTGGCCAGTTGGGGGTTCACAAATTTGAACACCCCGTCCTGAACAATGGTTATACCGTCAGAAGCGTGTTCGACCAATGTGGCGTATTTTTGTTCGGATTCCTTTATTTCAGCAAAATAGAGTGCCCGCTCAATAGAAATGTTCGTCAGGCTCAAAAATGTCTGCAAATAAGCGAGGTCTTCATCGGAAAAGCCCTCGTTCTTTGTGGTATAAAGTGCAATGAATCCCAATGGGAGATGTTTTTTAATAATGATCGGGAGAAAAATGGCCGATTTGTATCCCAATTCCCGGGCAGCTTTTTGATGTCTCTTGCAGAAACACGTCTCAAAATCCTGAATTGTGAGCGGAACTTTGTTGTGAATACAGGATACCAGGATTTTCTCAAGACATTCCGACAAATTGTCGTCATTCAGAAGAAGCCGGATAAGTTTTTCTCCGCCCCCGTTCCAACTGTGGATGTGGATTTTTTTGTTTTCCAAATCCCGGGCAGCGATCCAGGCAAAAGGGAATGAAAAATTTTCCGTCAGAGCCTGGGTTACTTTATCGAAAATTCCCTCAAGGGAAATTTCCTGATTAATATCTTTTGAATACGTAATCAGGCGGCTTAAGAACACATGGTTGTGTTTCAGCTGATCCTCGTAAGATACCCGTTTCGTGATATCCAGGATGCTTCCCTGAATAAACTGGGACCCATCAGGAAAAGTAAGCAGTCGGGCGCTTTCCAGAGCGAAAAGCAAGGAGCCGTCTTTGCGTTTGAGGACAGATTCAAAATTATGAACCGAACCCTCTTTCGTTAATTTTTGAACAAATGCTTTTCTGTCTTCCAAATGCAGATAAATGCCTTCCGCAATGGCAATATTCATGAGCTCATCGGGGGACGTGTAGCCAAGCATCTTGGCGAAGGCCGGATTGACCTGAATAAATTTTCCGTCCAGGGTGCTCTGGTAAATGCCTTCGAGGGCTTCGGTAAAAAGGTCTCTGAATCTTCTTTCGGACTCCAGTATGCTTTGGGTGCGGCTGTCCAGCTCGTTGTTAAGGTCTTCCGTCCACCTGCGGTAGCTCCGGATAATAATAAGTGAAAGAAGAAGAATGACGATCAGAGAAATGATCCACAACAGCAGTTGCCGGGCATAGGCTTGTTTTAACGGTCTGGAAAGCTCCGAACGCGGCCCGACAATAAACAAGCGGTAATTAAAACGGCCAATCTTAATATCCTGCCCCGCAACAAAAGAATTTCGGAAGAAGGGGAATTTTTGGAAAAGGGCGATCTCGTGATGCGCCTGAAAAGCGCGGGCAAGAGAATCTTTGCTGACGGTTATTCCCGTGATCGAAAGCAGATTCTTCCCTATGAAATCCCGGTTGTTGTGTGAAATAATTGTACCGTCTTTGTCAACCACAAAAATATGATCATTTTGATCATTTGAGGTGATTAATTTATGAAAGAGGTCCGGGAGAAATTCCACCGGGATAAGCGCGGCCAGGGATCCTGAAAAAATGGCTTGTGCGTTTTTTTTCCGGAAAACCGGAACGTGCATGATGATGGCCTTATATCCCTGTATGGCCTGAATGGGTTTTGAAATGACAAATTTGTGCTGTGCCAGGATATACCGAACATGGGGTTGGTTTGAAATGTTTCTTCCAATTGATGCGGGGTTGGGAGGAAAAACGGCAACCAAAACACCGTTTGAATCCATTCTCGAAATAGACTTTACGGAGGGGGCAAGCGCCGAATACAGACTTTTTAAGGCAGGCTGCAGCTTGTCATAATCGGACGACTGGATCCGCGGATCAAGCGCGTAAAACCCCAATTCCTTATAGATTGAATTAAAGGTGTTCGAAAGATTGGTGCCAATTGCCCGCGCAATGGTCTGCTGTTCCTGCTGGAATTCCTGAATGAGCTGTTTCTGATTGGTCCGGTAAATCTTCAGGTTCAAAAATGAAATGAATCCCAGAAGGACAAAAATAATTCCAACGGTTAAAGGAAATACAAACCGCTTGTTTAAGAAATGAGGAAACAAATTCGGGAATTTTTGATATGTCATACGACGAATCATCCTTGACAAAATTAATAAAGGTCTCCCATAACCCGCCGCTTATGGTTGAGCAACCGCAGGGAATCCATTTCCCCGGGCAGTTTCCAATTGTGTATTTTCAACCAGCAGCTCCTTTCTCCGTGACCATTTAATTGCTGGAGAACGGTGATATCAAAGTCCCCGTAATTATTAATCGGCACATACCCCGATTTAATGAAATAAGAAATTCAGTTGAATGTCAAGTTAATTTTTTGTAAAATAGGCTATAATGTATTAATCGAATTCATTTTTGAGAAAACACGCTTAGCGAATAGAATTGACAGGGTTTACAGAATACTCAGGAAGATGATCTTTTTCGTAAAACGATTGAGAATGACCATGAAAAACACAGCCCCCAAATGCAAAAGAATCTTCACATAAAATCTGAGCTGGTTCGGAAAGCCATCCGCGTCCTAAAGGAAAATCCTGACGGCATTCCCTGCAAAGAATTGGCAGAATATCTGTTCCAGATGGAAAATATAACAGAGGCACTCGGGCTGAAATTACTGCAGGCACTTTTGGGAGAAGACGCCCGTTTTCAGCTCGTGGATGGACGATGGCTTTTTGGCCGTACCGAATTCTGTTTGACCGTCTCGCTTGCGGAAACAACGTTTGTTGTTCTGGATGTGGAAATTATCGGCCGCGGAAAATCATCGAAAATCGTGGAATTGGCCGCTTTTAAGGTAAAAGGAGGGGCCGTACAGGATGAATTCTATTCCCTGGTCAATCCGGGCCGCCCTCTTTCCCCCGGCTGGACGGGTCCCTCTCGATTTGCAGGTGAAGCCCTGGAACAGGCACCCGATAGTTCTGTTGTTTTACAAAAATTTGCGGATTTTGCAGAAAATGCCGTACTGGTTGCCCATAATGCCCGATTTGATATTCGCGTTTTGAATCTTGAATGGAGCCGGGTAACCCACTTCCGCCTGGCTGCCCCGGTCATTGACACGTTGATTCTCTTTAAAAAGTGGCTCCCGGGCCTGGACGCCTACACCCTTCCCCACGTAGCCGCCTATTTTGGAATCGACCTGCCGCAGCACCACCGCGCCCGCAGTGATGCACTGACCCTGTGCCGGATTTTCAATCGCATGCTGCAGCGCCTGGAGAATCAAGGTGTTCAAACCCTGGACCAATTGCAGGATTCCTTTTTACCGGGAATAGGCGAGTAAAATTTGACCCGCTTCGGTCCGCATATTCAGTTGTAAAAATAGGGGGAAAGAATAGGAAAGTTGGGAGATGATTGACCATCGAATCCTGCCCAGAATTGTCTCTTTTTTATGACATTCCGCTCCCTTCCTCCGGGATGCTTTACTCCGTCGAATCTGCTTGAAAAACAATAAGATGTGCCTCGAAATGTGAATTTTTGGTAATATTCAGATTTTTCACTTGACAAAGTCGTCAAAAAGTATTATAATTGTTCCATAGGAATAAAAAGGTGTAAATAGGAAAATATAGGAAGGCAATAGGAGAATGTCCTATCTTTTTGGAAATGCGGCAACCACCGTGGACGACAAGGGTCGTCTGAGCCTTCCTGCTATTTTCCGAAACGCCATTGATGAGAAGATTCGCGATAAATTATTTCTCACCTTGGGGCACGACAACAGTTTTTACGGGTATCCCCTGGACGAGTGGGAAAAAATAATTGAACGAAACCGCTTAAAAGATTACGATGATCCGCAGGTTCGATTACGGATTCGACAAATGGCCACCAATTTTGATGTTGTAAAAATAGACAAGCAGGGGAGAATTTACCTGCCCGCGCATTTAATGCAAAAAGCGGGAATCCAGAAAGAGGTGTTGATCCTGGGTACGGTCGACAAAATGGAATTCTGGAATCCTCAAACCTATCAAGCGTATGTAAGCGAAAATCTGGCTGCAGATTAAGATATCGAATTCGAATAAAAAAATCAAGATTAAATGCAGGGACCATGACGACAACGGAATTATTGGCATTACGAAAGCATTCAAAGGAGTGGACTCGCACTCATCCGTTGTGGAACCACCTCAGTTTGTCTGATTTTACGCTGGCCAGAGCTCAGTATTCACAGGAAATGGCACTGGAAAGTTCAATTCATGTCAGTACGGGAATGCTTTTCGACATTCAACTGGATGGCCATTCTGCGGGAAAGGGGTATTATCAATTGTCAGAAAAATCGATAAAATATGCCTCCAATTACCACGTTCCTGTTTTGCTGAAGCATGTTCTGCATTCACTCATTACGGATCCTTCGGGACTTTATATCGACGGAACTCTGGGAGGGGGCGGGCACGCCGAAGGAATTCTTGAGCGTTTATCGACCGGAGGAAAACTTATCGGCATCGACCGGGATGCGGATGCCATTGCGTTTTCACGAAAGCGTCTGGGCCGGTTTGGAAATCAGGTTCTCCTTCGCCAGGCAAATTATGATGAATTGGAAGCGGTTCTTCGGGAAAGCGGGTGGTCCGGCGTAGACGGCATTCTCCTGGATCTGGGAATTTCCTCGTTCCAGCTGGACGAAGGTCGGCGGGGCTTCAGCTATTTGAATCCGGGTCCCCTGGATATGCGGATGGATGTTTCCGACAGGTTGAGTGCCTTTGAGGTTGTAAATACCTATTCGTATAACGATCTGAAGCGGATTTTCAAGGCGTACGGCGAGGAACGACAAGCCGGTCGGATTGCAATGGCCATCCTGAAGGCGCGGGAAAATGAAAGCATTCGGACGACGGACGAACTGGCCCAAATTGTTGGCAGAATGGTTTCTCCCGTTCATCGAAACAAGGTCCTGTCCCGCATTTTTCAGGCCATTCGCATTGAGGTCAATCAGGAACTGAATCATCTGGAAAATGCGTTGTCACAGGCGGTTCGGGTATTGAAACCGGGCGGACGGTTGGTGGTTATCAGTTACCATTCGCTGGAGGATCGTCTGGTCAAGCATTTTTTCAGAAAAATGGCCCAACCCTGTGAGTGTCCGCCCGAATTGCCGATTTGTTCCTGTGAAGAAGAACCGACGCTGAAAATACTGACGCGGAAGCCGGTTGAGCCGACGGCCGAGGAAAAAATACGCAATCCCCGGTCACGGAGTGCCAAACTGCGGGTTGCGGAAAAATGTTGAGAATGTGAGACAATCAAATGCCAATACGCGCAAAGAAACGCCGCACCGTCAAACGAAAGGTAACCAAACGTCATCTTTCCTGGAAAATGACGTGGATTGTGGCTCTGGTAACCCTTTTATTCCTGGGCCATCTGTGGCAAAAAGACACCATTAAACGTTCGCTCAAGAAGATTCACACGAATAAGCGGATCATTGCGAATTTGGAGGATGAAAACAAGCAGTTGCGAGCCAAAATCACGCAATTGACCAGTGCCGGCTGGATTGAGCGGATTGCCCGGGAGCGGCTCGGGCTGAGTGATCCCGATCACGAGCCGATTCTTCTGGGGTATTCTCCGGCATTTGAAAAAGAAAATAAGGCTCTGGCGTCAGACAATTCTCGCAAAAAATTTGCGCAACAAGAGGTTCCAGCGAAAATTGCACAGCTCCTTTCAAAATAGAAGAATGTGCCACCGCACCTGTTGTGTTGTTTTCAACGATTCATTATTGAAACTTTTTTACACATCAACTGAAACATTGGGTGGTCGACACATAAAATGGAACAGTCAAGAAAATCTCGAAAAATTATCTTTGTCTGGATTGGACTGGCGATTTTCGCTTATGGGATTCTTTTATCCCGTTTTTTCACGATTCAGGTTATTTCCCGCCAAAAGTACAGTGAAATTCGAAAGAATAAATCTCGTGTAAAAGTGACGCTAAAGGGGGAAAGGGGGCTGATTCTTGATCGAAATTTGTCCGTTTTGGCAGACAATGTTTACCGCTATTCTCTGGGTGCAGACCTTTCCAAAATCAGAGATCGTGAGAAATTAGCCACTCTTTTTGCCCGAGCAACGCATCAACCCCCTCGAACCATTTTAAGAAAACTTCGTCCCAAACGGGGTTTCGTTTATCTTGCAAGAGATATTCAGAAAGAAGAAATTGAGAACTGGGAATTGCCCAGCCGGGAAGAAGAGCCCGGTTTTCAGACCATCCGGGAAAACAGGAGAATTTACCCGTTTAATCAGGCCGGGGCGTCGATTATTGGATTTACAAATGTTGATAATCAGGGGATGAACGGCGTTGAAGGAATGTACAACACCATTCTGCAAGGTGAAGACGGCTGGAAATATTTTCGAATGGATGCCCTCAGTCATCTTTCGCCGGGGCTCAATCTTCCTGAAAAACCGGCCACACGCGGAGAAACACTGATTCTTTCGTTAAACATGAATTACCAGATGATTGCAGAGGAAGAACTGGAACAGGGAGTGGTTGAAAACAAAGCACGCAGCGGGACGATTGTTATGCTCGATCCCAAAACCGGTGAGGTTCTGGCCATGGCGACCTATCCCGGATTCAATCCCAATAAATATCGGGATTATGATGTCAGCCGCTATAAAAACCGCGCCATCACAGATGTGTACGAACCGGGGTCAACATTTAAGATTGTTACCGCCGCCGCCGCGTTGAGAAGCAGACGATTTAAATTGAATGACACGATCTTCTGTGAAAAGGGACGATACAAAATGGGCGGGGTCTCTATCCGCGACCACAAACCGTTTGGAAATTTGACCTTCAAGGAGGTTATTGAACACTCCAGTAATATCGGAGTCGCAAAAATTGCCAGGGCGATCGGAAAAAAGCGGGTCTTTGACATGGCGCGGGCCTTCGGATTCGGAAACCGGACCGGCATTGATTTGCCGGGGGAAGCCAGCGGCCGTTTGAGGAATGCCACTTTTTGGAGCAAGTCGGATGCTACGCGTATTCCTATTGGGTACAGTGTGTCGATTACGACGCTTCAACTGGCCAATGCGTATGCGGCGGTGGCGAACGGCGGCTACCTGCTCCGGCCTCACGTGGTGAAACTGGTGCTTAATTCGGATGGAGATACGATTCGGGAGGTGAAAGCCGACACCATTCGCCGGGTTCTGTCGGCGCAAACCGCCCGATTGCTGACTACCATTTTTAAGGGGGTTGTAAAGGTGGGCACGGGGAGGCGGGCGGCGCTGAAAAATGTGGCCATTGCCGGGAAAACGGGGACGGCCCAAAAATACGATCCGGTACGCCGCCGCTATTCGCGAAAACGCTACGTTGCGTCCTTTGTGGGGTACGTGCCCGCGGACGATCCCAAAATTGTGTGTGCCGTGGTTATCAACGAGCCCCGGGAAAAGTATTACGGCGGCGAGGTGGCTGCACCCATTTTCAGAAAAATTATGCAGCGGATTGTGGATTCCGTGGACAGGGGGCTGCCGCTCGGTTCCGTTGCGCAGGCCACAAATCAAAAAAAAGCGGGATGGACGTCTGTTCCGGATGTGCAGTTTATGGCTTATTCACGGGCAAAAGCCATTCTTGAAAAAGCCGGGTTGAAAATTGCCGCGGCCACTCACGGGAATTTTGTTGTTAAGCAAAATCCTGCTCCCGAACATTTGGTAAAACGTGGCTCTCTTGTTTCCGTGACACTGGAGAATCAAAAGGCCCTTTCAACCAGCCAGGATGCCGATGTTCCCGATGTCCGCGGACTGAGCCTCAGGCAGGCCGTTGCCAGACTGGCTTCGTTCGGTTACGATGTACGAATTGAGGGAACGGGTTTTGTCATTGGACAATCGGTCGTAAAATCAAAGAAAAAGATCTGTAAAATTACGTGTAAACCGCGCATCAATACAGGGTGAACTTCCTTCATTTTTCTGTGTTGAATAATTTGTCAGGATCGACAAAGGGTGTTGGTAACGCGTGTCGGCGGCTTTGAGAGTTACCCTTCATTGCCCGCTGATGGAGCAGAAATCAATTTTTTTCGGAAAAAGGTGAATGAATTTATCCATACAAGAGGTTCAGCGCGCAACAGGGGGCCGGCTTTTTCATATTTCCAAAAAGGCGCTCGGAAAACCCGTGCACGCCGTGGTCATTGATTCACGAAAAGTGGAGCCGGGTGATCTGTTTTTTGCTTTACGAGGGGAGCGCCACGATGCTCACACTTTCTTGGATGCTGTTTTTCGCGTACCGGACGTAACGGCGGTGGTTGACCAGAAAGGGTTTGAGAAGCAGGGGGGACGGCTTTCCGGACGGATGATTGTGGTTCAGGATACGCTGGAGGCCCTGCAAAATGTGAGTGCATTTTACCGGAGAAAATTCACTCTTCCAGTACTGGCTGTTACCGGATCGAATGGAAAAACCACAACCAAGGAAATGATTGCAGCCGTTTTGGGAGAAGGCTACCGTGTCGTAAAAAATTCCGGTAATTTGAACAATCACATTGGGGTGCCCTTAACGCTCTTTGAAATTGATCCGGGAACGGAGTTTGCCGTCGTTGAAATGGGTGCCAATCATTTTGGCGAGATTGCCCGTCTGTGTGAGATTGCCGACCCGGATTGGGGTCTGGTGACCAATGTGGGGAATGCCCATCTGGAGTATTTTGGCAGCCTTCACGATGTGGCCCGTGCCAAAGGAGAGCTGTTTACCTATTTATCCAGGAAGAATGGACTGGGTTTTATCAATCAGGATGATCCTTTGGTTCGGGAAATAGCCCGGGTGTTACCCCAAAAACGTTCCTTTGGGTTGACCCCGGATGCAGATGTGCAGGGTGAATTTCTGTCGCTGGATGATCGGGGTCAGGCGGTGTTCCGTGTCAATGGCGAAACGATTCATCTCCGCGTGGCGGGAATTCATCAGGTTTCGAATGCTCTGGCAGCGGCGGCAGTGGGTGTGCACGCCGGGTTGTCCCTTCGGCAGATTAAACAGGCTCTGGAAGCCTTTACAGGCGTGGGGAAACGGATGGAACTCTTGGAGCTGGGGGACATCCTGGTTCTCAACGACACCTACAATGCCAATTTGAATTCTATGGAATATGGGCTGAAAACCCTGGCCCATATTCGGCATCAGCGCGGGGGGCGGTCATTTGCGGTCCTGGCCGATATGCTGGAGCTGGGGCCTAAAAGTGAGGAGCAGCATGGTTTGGTCGGCGAAATCGCGGCCGAAATGGGAACCGATTTTCTGTTGACTTTTGGAGAGGAGGCGCGTGCCATTCACAAGGCCGCACTCGAAAAAGGCCTGGTTCATGCCTATCATTTTGAAGAAAAAGAGGACCTGGAGAATTTTCTTCAGGCCTACCTGAGGGGTGGTGATCTGGTGTTGGTAAAGGGTTCCAGGGGAATGGAAATGGAAACGATCGTTCGGTTTTTGAAGGATCGCTACGCAAACCATTCACCCGAGAAATAAGGACGCGCCCATGTTTTATCACCTTTTGTACCCGTTGAAATCGTTCTATTTTGGGTTTAACTTATTTAAATATATTACATTTCGTTCGGCGCTTGCGGCGGTTACGGCTCTTCTCATCAGTTTTTTGGTGGGGCCCTGGATCATCCGACTGCTCCGGCGGTATCAAATCGGGGAAGAAATCCGGGCGGACGGCCCCGAATGGCATCAAAAAAAGAAGGGCACTCCCACAATGGGAGGGGTGATTATTTTAATTGCCGTTTTAGTTCCTACTCTGCTTTTTGCCCGGCTGGACACGATTTTTACCCAGCTCATCGTACTGGCTACACTGTGGATGGGAGGAATCGGATTCTTGGACGATTATCTCAAAGTGATCAAGAAAAAACCCAAGGGCCTGGTGGGCCGGTACAAACTCGCAGGGCAGTTTATTCTGGGGACGGTTATCGGAATTATCGTGCTCAAGTCGTCCGTTTTTGCAGGAGTCAACACAAAAACATTTTTGCCGTTTTTTAAGAATTATATGCTGGATTTTGGATGGCTCTACGTTCCCATGGTCATTTTTGTGATTGCCGGGACGTCGAATTCCGTCAATTTAACCGACGGCCTGGATGGACTGGCCATTGGCCTGGTCGGAATCGCGGTTATGGCGTGGGCGGCGATCAGCTACATCAGCGGCCGGGTGGATTTTTCGAGCTATTTGAATATTACGTATTTGCCGGGAGCCGGAGAACTCACCGTTTTTTGTGCCTCGGCCATTGGGGCGGCTCTCGGCTTTCTCTGGTATAATTCGAATCCGGCCGAAGTGTTTATGGGCGATACCGGCTCGCTGGCGCTGGGAAGTGCTCTGGGAACACTGGCGATTCTCACAAAAAAGGAATTGCTTTTAATTATCATTGGCGGTGTTTTTGTGGTTGAGAGTCTGTCCGTAATTTTGCAGGTGTTGTCGTTCCGTTACCGCGGCGGAAAACGAATTTTTAAGATGGCACCCATTCACCATCATTACGAAATGCTGGGCTGGCCGGAACAGAAAGTTGTGGTGCGGTTCTGGATCATCGGAATTATGCTGCTGCTGTTGAGTTTGACCACATTTAAAGTGCGGTAAGAAAGAAGGCATGCGAGAGGAATCCAAAAAATACTTGTATCTGGCAGCGCTCACATTTGCCCTTATTTGTATGGGACTTGTAATGGTGTACAGCGCCAGCCACCCGATTGCCAGTCAAAAATACGGGAATTCCAGTTTTTTCCTGCTGCGTCACTTTGTCCGGTTGATTATCGGATTTGTGTTAATGGCGATCGGTATGGCGGTTCCATATCAAAATTGGGCAAAATTCGGCCGCGTGTTGATCCTGCTCTCGTTTGCACTTTTGCTTCTGGTGCTGATTCCCAGTCCCTACCGCCTGACCATTAATTATGCGCACCGCTGGCTCAGGATCGGCGGGCTCCAATTTCAACCGGTGGATTTTGTGCGCCTTTTTGTGATTTTTTACCTGGCCGATGTTCTCTCGCGAAAAGAGGCGCTTTTGGGGCGGTTTAAAGAAGGACTCCTGCCTCAACTGATCGTACTGGGCATTCTTCTGGGAATGATTATGCTTCAACCGGACCTGGGATCGACGCTCATTCTGGCAATTATTATTGGTATTTTGTTTATCACCGGGGGCATTCCCCTCAAATTTTTGGCGCCGTTTGCAGGAATTGTTCCGCTTGGGTTCCTTCTCATGCACGATTACCAGCGGTTGAGAATCATCAAATTTGTAAACTCTGTGATTCACGGGGAACCCGTATCGTACCAGGTAGCTCAATCTCTGGTTGGTTTGGGAAAAGGCGGCTTTGTGGGGGTCGGGCTGGATAACAGCACGCAAAAATTGCACTTTTTGCCCGAGCCCTTTTCAGATTTTATCATTTCCATTCTTGGGGAAGAATTTGGGTTCTTGGGTATTCTGGTTGTACTAACCATCATTTTGGTTGTAATTATTATGGGCTACCGCATTGCCCTGCGGGCCTCTACCAAAGAGGGGATGCTTATGGCCGTTGGCATTACATCCACAATTGCGTTGTACACCTTTGTTAATGCCGGTGTGGCAACCAGTTTGCTGCCCACCAAGGGGCTCCCCATGCCATTTATCAGTTACGGCGGGAGTTTTCAGATTTCCATTCTCTGGGGGATAGGTATTTTGATGAATATTATGAAGCAGTCTTCAGATGTTGAAGAAGTGGCTCCCGAAAGAGGCCGGATATTCCGGCCCCGGGCAGCCTGGGTACAAAAATGAAAACGGCCTCGCAAAAACGATTTCGATTTGACATAGCCGGTGGCGGAACCGGGGGGCATCTTTTCCCGGCGATGGCCATTGCCCATGAAATCAAGCGGAGACTTCCGGAAGCGGAAATTACGTTCTGGGGAACCAAGCGGGGGATTGAAGCGAAGATTTTGCCGACAACCGATTATTCGCTGGAATTCATTCCGGTGCGCGGATTTCAAAGGCGGCTCAGTTTCGGAAATGTGCTTTTCCCGTTTGATTTGAGTGCCAGTCTGATGAAGGTCTTCCGGGTGCTGCTTTCGAAGCGTCCGAAAGCCGTCATCGGCACGGGGGGATACGTCAGCGGTCCGGTGGCATTTGTGGCCTGGCTGCTGTGGATTCCGGTTTTTATTCAGGAACAGAACAGCTATCCGGGGGCTACTACACGGCTGCTTGCCCGAATAGCCAGGCGTGTTTACATCGCCTTCGAGGTTTCAAAAGAATATTTTGCGAACCGCGACAAACTGCAAGTCACCGGCAATCCCGTGCGGGCCGATATTCACCGCGCAGACCGGAACGAGGCCTTTCGTCGATTTGGTTTTTCGCCGGACCAGCCGGTTCTCTTTGTTTTTGGGGGAAGTCAGGGGGCGCGCCGAATCAATCAGTTGCTGGCAGCCATTTTACCGGATTTGCTCGAGGAAACACCCGTGCAGATTTTGTGGGCCACAGGCCCTCATGATTTTGAGGAGATTCGGGAAAAAGTCGGCACAAATGACCGGGTGAAATTATTTGATTTTATACAGGATATGCCGTCTGCCTATGCCGTTTCATCGCTGGTTATTTCCAGGGCGGGAGCCACTACGCTGGCTGAACTGGCTGCCTGCGGCTTGCCGTCGGTCTTGATCCCGTACCCTTTTGCAACGGGCGGTCATCAGGTTTTCAATGCCAGAAGTTTTGAATCGGAGGGTGCCGCGGTTTGTCTGCTGGAAAAGGATCTCACGCCGGAATCCCTGAAAAGAACTCTTCAGGAGCTGCTTAGGGATCCGGAGAAATTGAAAAGAATGGGACGATCGGCCCAAAAACTGGCGAAAGCAGATGCGGCAAAAAGAATCGTGGACGATATTTTTACGGAGTTGAAAATCGAATAAGCGCCCTATTCCAGGGCGGAATTGGATCAGATTTTTTGCAGAGAGGCGTTTTTCTGATTGACGTTTAAGAGCGATTCAAATCACAAAAATTAATTCGTGAAAATTCGCGACATTCGTGGCAAAAGACTTTTAGGAAAGAGCATGTTGACTATCAGAGGCTGTTTGAATTTTGGATACAATTGAAGCGCTTGCAGCGGAGTTAACATCCCGTGTGCGGGGCAAGATCAAAATTCGGGAACCTTTTGCCAGGCACACCTCATATCGGGTGGGCGGGCCGGCGGATATTTTTGTGGTTCCATCCAGTCGGGACAGTCTCAGGGAGGTCCTGAAATGGACGCAGGAAAAACGGCTGCCGGTGTTTGTTTTGGGGAAGGGAACCAATCTGTTGGTCAGTGATTCCGGGTTTAGAGGGGTCGTTGTTTATTTGGGAACATGCTGCAAGGACTGGAAACAGGACGGTACGCGTGTTACCATCGGCTCGGGTTGGCCTTTGAAGAAGGCACTTGAGCGCCTGGCCGATGAGGGGTTGAGCGGGTACGAAAAGATTTACGGAATTCCCGGAACAGTGGGTGGAGCCCTTCACATGAATGCAGGGGCTTTCGGAACGGAAATCGCGGACCACCTGGTGTGGGTGGAAATCATGGATTTGTCCGGGGAGATACACCGTATTTCCAGAGAAGACCTCGGATTCGGTTATCGGCGCGGGATTGTCAACCCGGAGTGGATCATTCTCTCGGGTACGTTTGAACTGGAGAAGGACAATCCGAAAAAAATCCGGCAAAGTATGAACGAAGTTCTTGAACGGCGGCGCAAAAAACAGCCCCTTTCCCGGGCGTCGGCGGGGAGTGTTTTTAAGCGTCCGCCGGGCCACTACGCCGGGGCGCTTATTCAGGAGGCCGGATTAAAGGGATTTCGCCACGGGCGGGCACTGGTTTCCAGAAAACATGCCAATTTTATCATTAATGCCGGGGGAGCAACCGCATCTGAAATAAAAGAATTAATTGAAATTGTGCGTTCCCGTGTGTTCCAAAAATCCGGAATTCATTTGGAACTTGAAAACGAATTGGTTGGCTGGTAAATGGCAGGACATACCGGAAAGCAGTCGAGTGAGGCCATTTTGGTCGGACATCCGCCTAAAAGGAGCGAGAGCAGCCGCAGGCAAGCAGGACCGCCTGTTGCTCAACAAACGGCAGGGTGGATGCGTGTGCTCTGGAGCATTTTGGGGCTAACCCTGTTTGTCTTGTTCTTGTGGGGACTGCATTCCTGGATGATCCATTCCAATGCATTTTTGCTCCAGACGATTGACGTACGGGGCAATCGTATTTTGGATAAAGCGGATATTTTGAAAAATGTTTCTTTCAGGCGGCAGACCCGATTGACCGATGTACAGCTTTCTGCAATCGAAAAAAAAATCCTGAAAAATCCTTATTTAAAAACGGTCATTGTGTACAGAAAATATCCGTCAACATTGGAGATTGAAGTGGAAGAACGAACACCCGTTGCGTATGTGGCCGGGAAAAGGGTGTGGATGATTGATGATGAAGGGGTGCTTCTGCCGAAACTAACCGGGAAAAAGGCCCTGGCGCTGCCGGTTATTACGCACAGCGGCCCGTTCCGGGAAAAGGCCGGTGTTCGGACCAAAAACCCCCGGTTGCATCGGACGGTCTGGTTCTTGTCAATGCTGAAGGCTCTGGATAAAAATTTGTTTTACAAGATAAATTCGGTGGATTACACGGCACAAAAGGGAATGGTCGTTTATCTGACGGAGCATGCGTTTCCGTTCTATTTTGGCAACGATCTGGACATCCGTCAGATTGAGTACATGAAAGCCATCTTGGGGAAATTAAAGCAAGAGCGCCGTGTGGCTAACGTACGCTATGTAGATCTCCGTTTTGCTAATCAGGTGGTTGTAAAGTAAGGGGGCTGACTATCGGCCGTGTTCCCGCGGCTGACGAACGCCATCTTGGAGATGGGCAAGAATAAATGATAGCGCATTTAGCTACCATAGTTTGTAACTATTGGCTTAGAAAAAATAAAAAGCAGGTGTCAGAAATCCTTTTTTGAACCTCAAAAATGGTTGCAGCCATGAAAAAGAGAGAAGATGTAGAAAGTTTGGACTTGTTTTCGATGACAGATAGAGGTAATGGAACCGCGCGCAAGGAACGAAACTTTGAGAAAAGCACGACTCTGTCGCCGAGGAAAAAGACGAAAAGCGTATCGCACAAAATCCTTACCGGACTGGACATCGGTACCAGTAAGATTGGAGCCATTATTGCCGAAGTGGATAACCCGGACGATGTTAAAATCGTCGGTGTCGGCGTTTCTCCTTCGGATGGTTTGCGGCGGGGCGTGGTGGTGAATCTGGAAAAGACCGTGCAGTCCATTAAGCGGGCCATCAACGAGGCGCAGCTCATGGCCGGGACCGAAGTGGGCCCGGTGTATGTAGGAATTGCCGGTGACCATATTCACAGTTTCAACAGCCGGGGGGTTGTGGCGGTTTCCGGGCCGGATCACGAAATTAAATCGGATGATATTCGCCGGGTCATTGATGCTGCCAAAGCCGTATCGCTGCCAATCGACCGAGAAATTATTCATGTGATTCCCCAGGAATTCATCGTGGATGATCAGGACAATATCAAGGATCCGGTGGGATTTTCCGGCGTCCGTCTGGAAGCCGAAGTGCATATTGTGACCGGCGCCGTGACATCGGCACAGAATATTTACCGGTGCGTAGAACGGGCAGGATTGAATGTCCAGAATTTGGTGCTGGAACCGCTGGCCTCCAGTTACGCGGTTCTGGGAGAGGATGAAAAAGAAATCGGTGTTGGATTAATTGATCTGGGGGGCGGCACTACGGATATTGCTCTGTTTTTTGAAGGGAGTATTCGCCACACCGCTGTAATTGGGCTGGGCGGGCGAAATGTAACCAACGACATTGCTCAGGGACTTCGCACGCCGGTGGATCAGGCCGAGAAAATTAAGCGAAAATTTGGAGCCGCTTTGCCACGATCCGACGATCAGAATCACTTGATTGAGGTCCCCGGTGTGGGCGGACGCCCGGCAACCCGTGTTCCCAGGCGCTACCTGACCTCGATAATCCAGCCCCGGGTCGAGGAAATCCTTACCCTGGCCAGGCGGGAAATTCAGCGTTCCGATTACCGGGATTTTCTCAATGCAGGTCTTGTTCTAACCGGGGGTGGTTCCTTGCTGGAAGGAATGGTGGAACTGGCCGAACAGATTTTCGATATGCCGGTGAAGGCCGGTATTCCGCAGGGTTTCGGCGGGCTGGTGGGGCTGGCACGGACCCCCATTCATTCCACGGGTGTGGGACTGATCTATTACGGAATCCGCCACGGCTCTGAGGAATTTGTGGCCGTTGACGAGGACGGTGGTAACGGAGACAATCACCTGTTCAATAAAATCGTTCGCACAATGAAACGGTGGGTCACGGAATATTTTTAGGGTTTTTCAGTTGAGATATGATTCGTTCCTGCATGTGGCTTTGGGGTCTACCCCAATGGTCGAAAATCGGTGGGTGAAAAGACGTGCGACGTTGATGAGGCCTTGCAGGAGCGGGGTGTAACCGCACCCTTTACGGGTGCGCCTTACGACAAGTTCATCAATTGTTTTGGACATCTCTCAGTGTGTAGCCGCACCCTTTATGGGTGCGCCTGTTTGTAAAAGCGCAGGCATAAAGCCTGCGACTACATTAGTAATGGGGGGCGTGCGCCTGCTCAAATACTCAATGCGCCGGGAACGCAATTAAGACGGCGCATTGGGATGTCATCTAAAAATAGATTTGCTTAAAATAAAATCAAAAAGAGATCGAACCAAATAATGGGAGAACAAAAATGCCCCTGACCTTTGAATACGACAGCTTAGCCGACCAGTCCGCCAAGATGAAAGTGATTGGCGTGGGTGGTGCCGGTGGAAACGCGATCAATCGAATGATTGAATCGGAATTGAAGGGTGTTGATTTTCTGGCGATCAATACCGATCTTCAGGCCCTCAACACAAACAAATCGAAAAATAAGATTCAGATTGGGAAAAAGCTCACAAAGGGTCTGGGTGCCGGAGCAAATCCCGATGTGGGACAAAAGGCCATCGAAGAAGACCGCGAATCTGTGGAAGCGGCCCTCCAGGATGTGGACATGGTTTTTATTACGGCCGGCATGGGGGGCGGAACCGGAACCGGGGCGGCCCCGATTGTGGCTGAAATTGCCAAAGAATTGGGCGCCTTAACCGTTGCGATCGTAACCAAGCCCTTCCAATTCGAGGGAGTTAAACGGATGAAACGGGCGATGGAAGGCATCCGCCGCTTGCGGGAGAAAGTCGACACGCTGATTATTATTCCCAATCAGCGTCTTTTTTCCATCGTGCCGAAAGGAACCCCCTTGCTGGAAGCCTTCCGGATGGCTGATGACGTGCTGCTCCATGCAACGAAGGGCATTTCCGATCTCATCACTGAACCCGGTCTCATTAATCTGGATTTCGCCGATGTGCGCACGGTTATGGCGGAGATGGGCGACGCGCTGATGGGAACGGGTATTTCCACCGGTCAGGACCGCGCTCAGGAAGCGGCCATGCGTGCCATTTCCAGCCCCCTTTTGGAAGATGTGTCCATCTCCGGTGCACAGGGTGTTCTCATCAATATTACCGGCGGGTTGGACCTTTCTCTGGACGATGTGAACAATGCCACCTCGATCATTTTTGAAGCGGCCGGCCCCGATGCAAACATCATTTTTGGGGCTATTCTGGATGAAAATATTCAGGATGAAGTGCGTGTAACGGTAATTGCTACCGGGCTAAACGATGGGGCCTCTGCCCAAAGCGCCGAAGAGGATCGAAACGTGCTGGAGCTTTTCGGAACGCGGCGCAAGGTTCTGGATATTCCCACATTCAAACGAAGGGAAAAACCGGCCTTTCCGTTCGAAACCTCGAAAGAATCGCCGGAAGACGAAACGCGGACAGCCTCGGATGATTATCTTGACATCCCGACCTTTCTGAGGAAAAAACAGGCACAGGACTGAAAAGGGAAACAATCAAGAACGGATGTAGCCGCATCCTTTACGGATGCGCTTGGACACGGATTCGCAGGCATAAAGCCTGCGGCTACATTGTGATTTGATTCGCAGGCATAAGGCCTGCGGTTACGGGATGCCTTTTCCGGAAACGCCAAATTAGGAAGGGTTCGGGCCAAATATAAAAAAAGCGGAAACATTTCCGCTTTTAAAAAATAATTGAAATGGGGGGTTGAGGAACGATCGTTTGAAGGAAACCGGTGATTGGAACGGGAAGCACTAAATGCTCGGAAAACCAGTTTCCCGCCATTCGGGATCAGGCGGCTTTGGTAACCCGTCCTGACCGAATACACTCGGTACAAACCATCATTCGTTTGACCGTTCCGTTTTCAAGACGAACACGAACCCGTTGCAAATTCGGTAACCACCGTCGTTTGGTCAAATTATGAGCGTGGCTCACGGTATTGCCAACTATTGGCCCTTTGCCGCAAACTTCACAACGCTTTGCCATTTTCCATATCTCCTTATGATTTCAAATTAAGCGACTTTAAAAATACAAAAGAAAATTTGTAAATGCAAGATTTTTTTCTCCAAATCGAGCGAAATCCGAAAAGCCGTTGAAATTTTCGGGATTTTGTGCTATTCTCAAATAAAAAAACAGGTACCGTAAGTTACAATCCACTGAGAAAACGATCGACTATCCGAGCGTGGAAAAAGAATTTTTAAAAATCAAAATTACAAATCCGGCATTTTTAGCGCCGATGGCCGGTTTTACCGATCAGCCTTTCCGCCGCATCTGCAAAAGATTGGGGGCCGGGTTTCTTTTTGGTGAATTCGTCAGTGCCGACGGCCTGGTGTACGAAAGCCGGAAGACCTTCGCATTGCTGGATTTTTTGGAGGAAGAGCACCCCTTTGCCATTCAAATATTTGGCAGTGATCCCGGAATTATGGCCCGCGCGGCCCGAATCGTTCGTCGTTTTGAGCCGGATGTGCTGGACATCAATTATGGCTGCCCTGTAAAAAAGGTGGTAAAACGGGGAGCCGGTGCCGCCCTGCTGCGGGATCTGAATCGCCTGGAAGATATTGCCAAAGCGGTTGTGGATGCTTCGGAAGCTCCCGTAACGGCCAAAATCCGGATTGGCTGGTCGAAGGACGAGATTGTGGCGGTTGAGGTGTCACAGCGTTTGGAACGGGCGGGTATTCAGGCCGTTACGGTTCATGCCCGCACGCAAACCATGGGATATTCCGGCCGTGCGGTCTGGCCGGTGATTGCAGAGGTGAAACGGGCGGTATCCATTCCGGTGCTGGGGAATGGTGATATCTGGCAGGCCTCCGATGCCGTCAGAATGTTCCGCGAAACCGGCTGTGATTTTGTGATGGTAGGCCGGGGTGCCATCGGAAATCCCTGGATTTTTCGGGAAATAGGAACTTTGCTGGGGGACGGAACAGAACATCCCTCCCCGACTTTACAGGAAAGAGGCGAAATTTGCCTTCAGCATTTTGGCTGGGCTCTGGAATTTTATGGGCGTCAGAAGGGGGTCTTTGAGATGAGGAAGCATCTGGCCGCCTACACTAAGGGACTGCCGGGAGCCAGCCGGTTTCGGGCACAGCTAATGGCCCTGACCCAGCCCGAAACAATCATTCGTGAAATAAGGATATTTTTTGGAATGTGATGACTTTCTGCGGCATTCAAAACGAATGACGAAATGTGTTTGGGGAAGATTACCAATAGTGGGGTTGAAAGTCCTTGCTGTTTTTCACCTCCATGATTTCATCTCCAACAGCCAAGACCCTTATAAAAGTAAAATCCACAGGTGATTTCCGTTTTTTCCTTAAATAAAATTAATTTTTTTTCACATTCAGGCAATTGTCAACAAAAATATTGAAATTTGTCTATTTTTTTCTTACATTTTTCTGGTTTGTTTGTTAATGGTTTTTATTTTAATTAGGTTATGATGATTTTTAGATAGAAGAAAGTGAGGTGGATATGAAAAGGCAGAATGTTCTGATTATGGGTGCGGCTGGCCGGGATTTTCACAATTTTAATGTGTATTTCAGGGATAATGAAGCCTACCATGTTGTTGCGTTTACTGCCACTCAAATCCCCAATATTGATGACCGAAAATACCCCAAAGAACTGGCCGGAAAATTGTACCCTGAGGGCATTCCCATTCATCCCGAATCCGAACTGACCCGCCTGATCAAAAATGAAAACATTGACCTGGTTGTGTTCGCTTATAGCGACGTGAAACACGAGTATGTTATGCACAAGGCATCGGAAGTAATGGCAGCGGGGGCCAATTTCATGGTGATGGGCGGAGAAAAAACCATGGTCAAAAGCACAAAGCCCCTCATTTCCATTCTGGCTGTTCGCACCGGATGCGGTAAAAGCCAGACAACCCGGCGTGTGAGCCGGATTTTACGGGCTATGGGCAAAAAGGTGGTTTCTATCCGACATCCGATGCCTTACGGCAATTTGAATGCCCAGAGAGTACAGCGGTTTGCCACGATGGAAGATATGGACAAATATGAGTGTACCATTGAAGAACGCGAGGAATACGAACCTCACATCGCTATGGGAAATGTTATTTACGCAGGTGTTGATTACGAGGCTATTTTACGCCAGGCGGAACAAGAGGCTGACGTTATTCTCTGGGACGGGGGAAACAATGATATGTCGTTTTACAAATCGGATTTAACCATTACGGTAGTCGATCCCCACAGGCCGGGCCATGAATTAAAATATTTCCCCGGGGAAACCAACCTGAGGTTGGCTGACATTGTGGTGATTAACAAGATCGATACGGCTGAGCCTGAAAATGTGGAATTGGTCAGGCAAAATATCGAGAAGATCAATCCGAAGGCGGTGGTTGTGGATGCAGCATCGCCTATTTTTGTGGATAAACCGGAGATCATTCGAAATAAGCGGGTGTTGGTTGTGGAAGACGGGCCAACCCTGACGCACGGTGAGATGACATACGGCGCCGGTGTGGTGGCCGCAAAGAAGTTCGGTGCAGCCGAATTGGTGGATCCCCGGCCGTTTTTGGTTGCTTCTATCGAAGAAACCTTCAAAAAATATCCTTACATCGGGACCCTGCTTCCGGCAATGGGATATGGAACCAAACAAATTCGTGATCTGGAAGAGACCATAAATCGCACGGATGCGGACAGTGTAATTATTGCAACACCCATTAATTTACAACATCTAATTAAGATCAACAAGCCCAGTACCCGAGTTCGTTACGAGCTTCAGGAATTAGGCACACCCGATCTTGAATCTCTTATCAAAGACTTTTTTGAAAAGCTTTAACCCATGTCCTCTCAAAAAAAAGCGGTCGTCGCGCTTGGCGGGAACGCCATCACTCGCGAATTTGAAGAAGGCGATATTTATCAGCAATTTGCCAACACACGCAGAAGTCTGCTGGGTGTTATTGAAATGGTGGAACAAGGGTACCATCTGGTACTAACCCACGGGAACGGCCCTCAGGTTGGCAATTATCTGATTCGTATTGAGGCCTCCCGCCACCTTGTTCCCCCTTTGCCTCTGGGTGTGGTGGTTGCCGATCTGGAAGGCGGGATGGGCTATATGATTAGCCAGACCCTTTTTAATAAACTGCACTTGCGCTCGATCAAAAGAGATGTGGTAACGCTGTTAACCCAGGTTATTGTCGATAAAGATGATCCTTCCATTTTAAACCCGACGAAATTTGTCGGGCCTTTTTATAAGAAGGAAGATTTACCGTCCCTTCTGGCCCGTGGCTGGATTGTGAAGGAAGACCCCGGGCGCGGCTACCGGCGTGTGGTTCCTTCTCCCAAACCTCTGGATATTGTTGAAAAAAAAATTATTCGGCAGCTCTTTGACGAAGGCATTATTGTGGTGGCTGCAGGCGGCGGCGGGATTCCGGTTTATGTTGAAAAAGACGGGACGCTTGAAGGGGTGGATGCTGTTATCGATAAAGACCTGGCCTCAGCGGTTCTGGCCAGGGAGATTGGAGCCACGGAATTGGTTATTCTCACGGCTGTTGAAAAAGTAGCCCTTAATTTCCGCAAACCCGATCAGATCGATCTGGATACGCTGACCATTTCAGAAGCAAAGCGTTACATGGCCGAAGGCCAATTTCCACCAGGGAGCATGGGGCCGAAAATTCAGGCTGCGATTAATTTTCTGGAAGATGGCGGCGAGCGGGTGATTATTACCTCGGTAGAAAAACACCCGCAGGCCATGCGGGGCGAAACAGGAACTCAAATTCTTAAAAAATAAGATCGTCATAAAAAAGTTTTTATTAAAGAACTGAAGCGTCTAATGGTAAGGAGGAATAATCCAAGTGAAGATTCATGAATATCAAGCCAAGGAAATTTTAAAGAAGTTCGGTGTGGCCGTTCCGAAAGGGAAGGTGGCCTTTACGCCGGAAGAAGCCCGGAGCGTTGCTGAAGAGCTGGGCGGAAAAGTTGTGGTAAAAGCGCAGATTCATGCCGGCGGGCGAGGAAAAGCAGGCGGTGTCAAATTGGCCGGAAGTCCGGAAGAAGCCGAAAAGATTGCCCGGGAATTAATTGGGAAGGTTTTGGTGACTCATCAAACGGGACCGGAAGGCAAAGAAGTCCGCAAGGTTCTTGTTGAAGAAACGATGGACATCGAACGCGAGCTGTATGCCGGGGTTGTTCTGGATCGTTCCCGCTCGCAATTGGTGTTTATGGTGAGTACAGAGGGCGGGGTTGAAATTGAAAAAGTAGCCGCTGAAACCCCGGAAAAAATCCTGAAAGAATACATTGATCCGGCGGTCGGCCTGCTACCGTTTCAGGCCAGAAAAATGGCGTACGGGCTCAAGCTTGCTGGCGATCAGGTGAAAAATGGTGTGAAATTTTTGATGGCCCTGTACAACGCGTACGTCGCATCCGATGCGTCACTCGCCGAAATTAACCCGCTGGTGGTTACCAAAGACGGACGGGTTCTGGCTCTGGATGCCAAAATCAATTTTGACGACAATGCCATGTATCGTCATTCCGACTATGCGGAACTAAGGGATTTAAATGAAGAAGATCCTCTGGAGGTTGAGGCCTCAAAATATAATTTGAACTACATTAAGCTGGACGGCAACGTTGGCTGTATGGTAAACGGGGCCGGTTTGGCGATGGCTACCATGGATATCATTAAATTAGCCGGTGGGGAACCCGCAAATTTTCTGGATGTGGGTGGAAGCGCCAGTGCAGAGACGGTTGAAAATGGGTTTAAGATCATTTTGTCGGATAAAAATGTGAAGGCCATTCTCATCAATATTTTTGGCGGAATTGTCCGCGGGGATCGCGTGGCCCGGGGTGTTGTGGAAGCCTCCAAAAAAATCGGCGTGAAGGTGCCGGTTGTGGTTCGCCTGCAGGGAACCAATGCGGAGGAAGGCGGGCGTATTCTGAGAGAATCCGGCTTGAATTTTACAGTTGCCGAAAATCTGAAAGATGCCGCCGAAAAGGTAGTTGCCACTGTTAAATAAATATCTTCGAAAAAACAAAAAGAGTGCGATAAAGGAGGTCTAAATTGAGTGTCTTAATTGATGAAAATACGCGTCTTGTGGTTCAAGGAATCACGGGCGGTGAAGGGTCATTTCATACACGCCAGATGATGGACTACGGCACACATGTTGTGGCTGGCGTTACGCCCGGCAAGGGGGGGCAAAAATTTGATGATAAAATCCCGATTTTTAATACCGTTTCGGATGCCGTGCGGGAAACCGGTGCCAATGCGTCCGTAATCTTTGTTCCGCCTCCGTTTGCGGCCGATGCCATTATGGAAGCGGCCGATGCCGGTATTGGGGTAACCGTTTGTATTACCGAAGGCATTCCCACACTGGACATGGTAAAGGTGCACGCCTATTTGGAAGATCGCTCAACCCGATTGATTGGCCCCAATTGTCCCGGGATTATTTCTCCCGAAAAGGCAAAAGTAGGCATTATGCCCGGATTTATTCATAAACGGGGCAATGTGGGGGTTATTTCCAGAAGCGGTACGCTCACGTACGAAGCAGTACACCAGCTAACGGTTTTGGGCATTGGGCAGTCAACCTGCATTGGGATCGGGGGCGATCCAATTATCGGAACGCCTTTTGTAGAGGCGCTAAAGCTTTTTAAGGATGATCCGGAAACGGAAGCCATTGTTATGATTGGCGAAATTGGCGGGACAGCCGAAGAAGAGGCTGCCGCTTACATCAAAGAAAACATCAATAAACCCGTGGTGAGTTTTATTGCCGGACGAACAGCTCCTCCGGGGCGGCGTATGGGACACGCCGGAGCCATTATTGCAGGTGGAAAAGGAACCGCCGCCGAAAAGATGGCTGCTCTGCGTGCGGTGGGAATTCATGTGGTTGAAAGCCCGGCAGAAATTGGCATAACCGTTCAGCGGGCGCTTCAAGGAAACTAACTTATGTAAAATCAGGAAAATAAGGAGAGTAATAATGGCTGCGGCTGAAGTGACAGCAAAACCAAAGGCAAAAAAAGAACCTCCCGTGATAGAGGTTATTTTTGAAAATTGCAAGGGCTGTGACATTTGCGTGGATGTTTGTCCTACAAATGTTTTGGCTCTGATTAAGGCTCCCAACAAATGGGAGGGGTATGTGGTGGAAGTGAAATACCCCGAAAAATGTACCAAGTGTATGTTGTGTGAAATTCATTGTCCTGATTACGCCATAAAAGTTTATTAAGTTTGGAGGAAAGAACGTGAGTCAAAAAATGAAATTATATAGCGGAAACGAAATGGTAGCAGAAGCTGCAATTGCTGCCGGATGCCGCTTCTTTGCAGGATATCCCATTACTCCCTCCTCCGAAATCGCGGAGAGAATGTCCAAATTGCTTCCGGAAGTGGGAGGACGGTTTATCCAGATGGAGGACGAATTGGCCAGTATGGCGGCGATCATCGGCGGCTCCCTTGCCGGGCGAAAATCCATGACGGCCACCAGCGGTCCGGGTTTTTCCCTGAAACAGGAAAATTTAGGGTTTGCTACAATTGCCGAGGTGCCCTGTGTAATCGTGAACGTCATGCGCGGCGGTCCCAGCACGGGGTTGCCAACCGCCCCCTCTCAAAGTGATGTCATGCAGGCCCGTTGGGGCACTCATGGGGATCACCCGATTATTGCCCTGACCCCCAGCTACATGCGGGAAATCTTCGACGAAACCGTTCGGGCCTTTAATCTGGCCGAAAAATATCGGACGCCGGTTATCCTGTTGCTGGATGAGGTCATCGCACATCTTCACGAAGGGGTTGCCCTACCGGATCCGGATGAAATTGAAATCGTGGACCGCAAGAAACCGACGGTTCCTCCGGAAGAATACGAGCCCTTTGCCGATACGGAGGATCATGTGCCTCCCATGGCCAATTTCTTTGAAGGCTACCGCTACCACGTAACAGGTTTAAGCCACAATCAAAAAGGGCTTCCCACCACGGATTTTGAGGTGGTTCACGCAATTCAAGTCAGGCGCCAGAAAAAGATCGATGAGCATCTGGAAGATATTCTCAAATGGGAAGAGATTGACATGGATGATGCGGAAATTGCCGTGCTGGCGTACGGTTCAATTGGTCGCTCTGCTACGGACGCCGTCAGGGAACTGCGGAACGAAGGCCTGAAAGTCGGCTTGTTCCGTCCGCTCACAATTTGGCCGTTTCCTGAACAACGGGTGGCTGAAATTGCCAAACAGGTGAAAACGATTATTGTCCCGGAAATGAACCTTGGACAAATTGTCCTGGAAGTGGAACGAATTGCCAAATCGGATGCCAGGGTGATTGGAATCAACCAGGTTGGCGGCGTGATGATTCGTCCCCGAGAAATTGTCAGCAGAGTGAAGGAGGTTGCATAAAATGGCGTTTAACTATGACGAATATGTAAGAACCGAAACCATCCCGCACATGTGGTGTCCGGGATGCGGAATCGGAATTGTGATGAAAGCGATCATTCGCGCATTTACGGCGCTGCAATGGGATAAAAATGATATTGCTTTTGTCTCCGGAATCGGGTGTACCAGCCGGATGCCCGGCTATATGGACATGAATACGCTTCATACCACGCACGGTCGTGCCCTGGCGTTTGCAACGGGAATTAAACTGGCCCATCCTGAAAAGCACGTGGTGGTGGTAGGCGGCGACGGCGATGCGACTGCGATCGGCGGCAATCACCTGATTCATGCGGCCCGCAGAAATATTGACATCACCCTGATCATTAATGATAACAATATTTACGGGATGACCGGAGGACAATACTCCCCGACCACACCCGCCCACATGATTGCCAGTACGGCCCCCTACGGAATGGTTGAACCCAATTTTGACATCGCCAGGCTGGCCATGGGCGCCGGTGCTACCTACGTGGCGCGGGAAACCATTGCCAAAGGGATTATGCTCGAAAAGTACATCCGTACGGGAATGGCTCACAAGGGATTTAGTGTCATTGTTGCCGAATCGACCTGTCCCATTCAATTCGGCCGCCGCAATCGCCTGGCCGATCCGGTGGAGTTGATGCACTGGGTCCGGGACCACGGTGTTCCGAAAACAAAAGCGGCCAAAATGGAGCCGGACGAGCTCCAGGGCAAATTCGTGACCGGCGAGCTGGTTCGCGATGACTCCCGCCCGGAATTTACAGAAGTGTATCAGCAGATTATTGACCAAGCGATGAAAAAAGGAGACTAAAAAACATGTCTAATCGAGTTGAACTCCGGTTTAGCGGAGTGGGTGGACAGGGTGCCATTCTGGCCGGTGCCATTCTGGCGGAAGCTGCCGTCTATTTCGATGGAAAATACGCCCTGCAAAGCCCAACCTATACGGCTCAGGTGCGCGGAGGAGCCACAAAAGTGGACGTCATCATTTCTGACGATCCGATCATTTTTCCGCAAACCTCTGAAATCAATTTTTTCCTGGCGTTTGCGCAGCGGGCATACGATCGCTATTACGGTGGAAACAATCCGAAAAACCGCTTTTTTAATGATCTGGCAAAAGATGCAATCATTCTGGTGGATTCGGATCTGGTAACCGATTTCAACGATCCCCCGCACAAGATTATTAAGCTGCCCATTCTCCAGTTGGCTCTGAAAGAATTGGGGCGGACGGTTTTCTCAAATGTGCTGGCTCTTGGCATTGTTGTCGGAATTACAAATGTGGTTTCTGACGATGCCATTAAAAATGCGGTTAAGCGCCGTGCACCCCGGGGTACAGAAGAAATGAATCTGAAAGCCCTGGATATCGGATTCAATTTTGCCGAAGAGTATATGAAGAAAGAATCCCTGGATTCCGTTGCGGGTTGAGCAGACAAAAAAATGCGGAAAATCAGTAAACCCGGTGCGTTCTGAAGGCAAGACGACCGGGTTTCCTGTGTCAATGCCCGAAGTGGGGGTGTAACTAAGCACGGAGGAAAAGGTCTGTTTTGCAGGGGTTTTTCGCGGGTTTTAAATATGAAATAAAATCAAAAAAGGAGGTTGGCTTGATACAACAGACACTGGCAATCCTGAAACCGGATTGTGTGGAGAGAAATCTGATTGGAAAGGTTTTGGATCAAATTGTGACGGCCGGGTTCAGAGTGGTCGGAATAAAAATGGTTTCCATGGATGCAAAAACGGCTGGTGAATTTTATGCGGTTCACAAAGAACGTCCGTTTTACAAGGATTTGGTGGCGTTCATGTCATCCGGGCGCTGCATTCCGATGGTACTGGAAAAGGAGAACGCGATAGAAGACTTTCGCAAGCTGATTGGTGCAACGGATCCGGCAGAGGCCGAAAAGGGCACGGTTCGCCAACTCTATGCCGAAAGCAAACAAAATAACATTGTGCATGGTTCGGATTCACCTGAAAATGCCAATACGGAAATTCATTTCTTTTTTTCTGAAACAGAACTTATTCCAAATCGATAAATAAAAAGCCCAAAAATCCCCGTTGGAAACCCCTCTATTTTATGGAATTCCATTGGGGATTTTATTTTGGGAGTGTTTTTAGACGGTTTTTCTTTTTCCCGGAAAATAATTTGGTGACGAACCGAAGAGATAAAAAACCTGATCAGAAACAGTGGAAAGAGGTCTGAAAATTAAAACGGCAGACAAAAAAGTTTTGCAATTTAGGATATTTTCGATTAAATTGTTCTGAATTTTGGGATATGATGAAACTTAAAATATTGTTTTATGTAAAATTTAAATGTGCAGCAAAAATAATTCTTGACTGATAGGCATTTTTTTTATAAATTTAGAACTATTTGAAATGAAGCTAAAAATATCGCATTTGTCACTTGGCCTTCAGGAATTTGATTTCGAAGAAAAAATTGATTCCTTTGAGATCGAAGGCAAGGAAAGATTCCCGAATCCGGTTCGTGTACACGTAGAAATTGACAAGGAAATCTCAAATCTGATTATTAAAATTCGTGTGTGTACACTGGCTCATTTTACGTGTGACAGGTGTTTGGGTGAATTTGACAGGGAAATTTGTGAAAAAACCGAGCTGCTCTATTCAAAAGAGCAGCCAGCAATTGAATTCAGCGACTATTTTCACAATTACGATGATGAGATTCGGCCTTATCCGGCAGACATGGACATTATTGATATTACCAAGGATGTCCGCGACACGTTGTTGTTGGCTGTTCCAATGAAGGTATTGTGCCAATCGGAATGTAAAGGGCTTTGTCCGGTTTGCGGGGCCAACCTCAATACGGAGACCTGCCATCACAAAAGTGATGTGGTTGATCCGAGATGGGAAAAATTGAGGGGACTGCTGAATAGTAATTAATGGATTTTTATAGGATAAAATTCGGTTCGAAAGGAGTAAAAAACACGAAATGGCAAATCCAAAACGAAAAACTTCAAAGGCGCGACGCGATAAAAGGCGTACACACTGGAAAATAAGTGCTCCGACGGTTGTTGAATGTTCACATTGTCATCAGCCGAAATTGCCGCATCGGGCATGCCCGAATTGCGGATATTATGGTGATCGAATGGTTTATACCCCGCGGGAAGCCTAAAAATTAACCTGGAGCCCTGCCAGAAATGAAAATTGCTGTAGATGCGATGGGTGGGGATTATGCCCCACAGGCGATAGTGGAGGGTGCCGTGCAGGCGGCAAAAGTAGCAAAAGGGCGCTACGGAATTATATTGGTTGGGGATGAGGCAAAAATAAAGGATGAGCTGGCCAAACTCGATGCCCTGCACGCGTCGGGGATTGAAGTGGTACACGCTTCTGAAGTGATTGAAATGCACGATGCCCCAACAGAGGCCATTAAAAAGAAAAAGGATGCTTCCATGGTGGTGGCTACCCGGCTTCAAAAGGCGGGTGAGGTGCAGGCCGTTGTGAGTGCGGGGAATACGGGTGCTTTTATGGCCACCTCTTTGCTGAGTCTGGGAAGGCTCAAGGGGGTCAATCGACCCGGATTGGGTTCGTTTATCCCCAATGAAAAGGGGATGTCTGTCGTCATCGATGTGGGGGCAAATGCCGAGTGCAAGCCCATTAATTTACTGCAATTTGGTATTATGGGTTCGTTATACGTGCGCCATATTTTTGACACCGAAAATCCCCGGGTGGGACTGTTGAGCAACGGGGAAGAAGAGAGCAAAGGGAACACGCTTACACGGGAGGCGCACCAACTTTTAAAGAACAGCCGTCTTAATTTTATCGGGAATGTTGAGGGACGGGATATTTTAAAGGGAACGGCCGAAGTGATCGTATGCGATGGGTTTGTGGGCAATATTGTGTTGAAATTTGCCGAGAGCATTGTGGGGATGCTTAAAAACACCTTAAAAAAAAGTATTGGCAAAAATATCCTTTCTAATTTAGGGGCCATTCTTATGCGTCCGGCTTTTCGGCAATTGTCCAAACTAATGGATTATCAGGAATATGGGGGAGTGCCTCTCCTGGGGGTAAATGGCGTGAGCATCGTGTGCCACGGGAGCTCATCCCCGAAGGCCATACGGAACGCCATTCGGGAAGCTGAAAAAATGATTAATCGGGATGTGAATAAATTAATCGAAGCGGAAATAGCGAAAAATCCAGGAGTGTGAGTTTGGCGAAAAAAACAATTGCAATGATAACGGGTACCGGGCACGCCGTTCCCGAGCGGGTGTTAACCAATCATGATCTGGCAGAAATGGTGGACACCTCTGATGAATGGATCCGGACACGGACGGGAATTGTCGAACGACACATTGCGAATGATAATGAAGGAACCTCTGATTATGCAGCACGGGCTGCAAAAGAAGCCTTAAAAGAAGCACATCTGGCAGCGGACGAATTGGACCTGATCCTTTTCGGAACGGTAACGCCAGATATGTATTTCCCCTCTGCCGCTTGTTTTCTTCAAGAAAAAATTGGCGCGGTCAATGCAGCCGCATTGGATATCAGCGCTGCCTGTTCGGGCTTTTTGTACGGATTGACGCTTGCAGAAGGCATGATTGCCTCCGGTAAGTATAAAAATATTTTGGTGATAGGAGCTGAACTGCTCAGCCGCATTACCGATTGGACGGATCGGGCAACCTGTGTTCTTTTCGGCGATGGCGCCGGTGCGGCTGTTGTGCAGCCTTCAGATGGCGAAAGAGGAATCATTAGCTCCTATATAAAAAGTGACGGACGGCTTTGGCACCTTCTTAACATGCCGGGCGGAGGATCGTTATTGCCTCCCGCTAAGGCAAAGGATGATCCCAAAGCCTTCTATCTGAAAATGGAAGGGCGAGAGGTGTTCCGCCATGCCGTGACTTTAATGGGTGAGTCTTCCGTTCGCGTTTTGGAAGAGGCCGGATTAACGGGTGAGGATCTGGATATTTTTATTCCTCATCAGGCGAATCTTCGCATTATTCAGGCCATCGCCAAACGCTTGAATGTTCAGGATGATAAGGTGTATGTCAATCTGGACAGATACGGAAACACCTCGGCAGCATCAATTCCGATTGCATTGAACGAAGCCCGAAAAAATGGTCGAATCAATCCCGGAAACTTGATTCTGGCTGTTGCATTTGGCGCTGGTTTTACCTGGAGCTCGGTGCTTTTCCGCATCTAATTCAAAACCCGTAATTTTAGATATATCAATTCCTTTAGCCGCTTTTGCGGGCAAAAATCTGAGAGGGACACCTGTCGTTTTTTCGGAATCAGGGAAATTAGGATTGCATCGATAGTGGAGAGAGAGGGTTATAAAATGGCAGAACGTCATAAAAAACAGAGCAAAACGATGAAGTCTTTTGCACGAGTGGGGCTTTTTCTCACACTAATTGCAAGCATTTTTGTTGGATTTGCCTGTGGACCGACCAAAGTGCCGGTTCACGTGATGAAACCGGCCAGGGTAAACCTGAAAGGGATTCGGCGAGTGGCCGTGACCGAATTTACCGGTCCGGGGCAATCCGGTAATTTGGTTGTCAGTATTTTGAATTCCCAGTTGCTGAATTCCAATTATTTTGACGTTTTGGAACGGGAAAAATTGCAGGACGTCATGCGGGAATATCAGCTTTCGATGGCCGGCATCGTTAATCCGGATCAGGCCAAACAAATCGGACAGCTGTTAGGTGTGGACGGGATTATTACGGGGGAAGTAACGGCCTATTCCGTTGAGGATGAGAGCGGCAAGGAGCGCGTAAAGGAAAACGTGTGGACCGGCAAATACGAAAAGGACGCCAAAGGTAATTTCATTTATACCAAGGATATTTTTGGAAAAAAGCACAAGAAGAAGGTCTATCGTGAACAGTTTGTGACGCATTATTACAAGATTCGCCGGGGGACGGTCACGGTTACCTTTCGGGTAATTGACGTGGCCTCAGGGGCGATTTTAACGGCAAAAACCTACAGCCGGAACTACACAAGCTCCAAAATTCGGGATGGCCGCGGCACCCTGAAATCGCGCGACGCCATTTTAACGGATTTAACGCGTCAAATTGTCCGTGAATTTGTGATGGACATTGCCCCCCACGAGGTGACGCTGAAACGTGCCATTTTGGGCGGCCCCGGCCCCATTGACGCGGGCAAAAAAATGGCACAAAACAATTTGTGGCCGGAAGCTACCAAATTATGGGAGCAGGCCGTTAAAATATACCCTAATAAACCCGAAGCATATTACGATTTGGGGTTGGCTTACGAGGTTCAGGGGCGCCTGGACGAGGCCGAAAAACTGTACCAGAAGGCGGTTCAGCTAAAACCGGATAAACTGTATATGCGGGCCCTTTCGGAAATTCGTCAGGCCAAACTGGAGCGGTTAAAGCTGGAAGAACAACTTAAGGGAAGGAATTTGAAGCGCTGATGACAGGGTTTGTTTTTCCGGGACAGGGATCGCAGCAGGTGGGAATGGGAGCAGATGTGTACGCATCCCACAAGCTGGCAAAAGAATATTACGATTATGCGTGCACGGTGCTGGATTTTGATCTTAAAACGGTTTCGTTTGAAGGCCCGGAGGATCGCCTTAAACAAACCTATATTACACAGCCTGCGCTTTTTGTCCACAGTGTTGTAATGGATGCTCTTTTAAAGGAAAAGGGAGTTCGTCCGGGGCTTGTTGCCGGACACAGCCTGGGAGAATATTCGGCTGTGGTGTCGGCGGGGGCGCTAACCTTTGAGCAGGCCTTGTCTCTGGTAAAACTGCGCGGGGAGCTGATGCAGCATGCGGGAGAAAAGCAGCCGGGAACCATGGCCGCAATTATCGGGTTGTCGGAGGAGAATGTTCGGGAGCTTTGTAAAACCGCTTCATCTGCAGGTGTTGTGGTTCCGGCGAATTTCAACTCTCCCGGGCAAATTGTTATTTCCGGCTCCGTGGAAGGCGTGCATCGGGCGGTGGAGCTGGCCCGGGAACAGGGTGCCAAACGGGCGGTAGAACTGGTTGTGAGCGGAGCCTTTCATTCCCCGCTCATGGAGAGTGCCGCAGGGGAGCTGGAAAAAGCGCTCAAGGCGGCCGATTTTCATAAACCGGAAATCCCGCTCGTGTCGAATGTCACGGCACGCGCTACCACTGATCCGGAGGAAATCCGATCCAATCTGCTTCAGCAGCTCACTCATCCGGTACGATGGGTGGAAAGTGTGAAGGAAATGATTGCCCGGGGTGTCACACAGTTTTTTGAAGTAGGCTCCGGGCGCGTGTTGACGGGGCTCAGCAAGCGGATTGATCGACGTGTTCCCTGTGTACCGGTCGGAACGGTACAGGATTTGGAAAAAATTTCTATCTAAAAACTTTGGGAATTTTTATGAAAAAGCTTACGGACAAGGTCGTTGTGATTACGGGGGCTGCCCGTGGAATTGGCCGGGCGATTGCGCTTCGCGTGGCTGAGGAAGGAGCCAGGGTTTCTATCGTAACGCGCTCAAGCGTGGAAAAATTGGCGGAAGTGGCCGAACAAATCGAGTCTGGCGGCGGAGAGGTCCTTCAAATTCAGGCCGATGTTTCCGGTGTGGACGAGGCCAAACGAATTATTTCTGAAACGATTGAAAAATTTGGGAAAATCGATATCCTCATTAATAATGCCGGAATTACCAAAGACAATCTTTTGATTCGTCTGAAGGAACAGGATTGGGATTCCGTGATGGCAGTCAACTTGAAGGGAACCTTCAATTGCCTCAAGGCCGCGGCCCGTCCGATGATGCGGCAGCGATCCGGTAAAATCATTAACATGAGCTCCGTCGTCGGAATGATGGGGAACGCCGGGCAGGTCAATTATGCTGCCTCCAAGGCCGGAATTATCGGAATGACCAAGGCGGCTGCCAAGGAGTTGGCGGCCTGGAATATTACGGTCAATGCGGTTGCTCCGGGTTACATCGAAACCGACATGACCGCATCCATTCCGGAAGAAGCGAAAAAGCTTATGTTGCAATGGATTCCGCTTCAACGTCCCGGGAAGCCTGACGATGTGGCCGGGGTGGTTGCCTTCCTCTGTTCGGATGATGCGAACTACATGACCGGCCAGATTATCCAGGTGGATGGCGGTATGAGAATGTAGGTGAAAAGGATGATTTTGTTTTTTTGTTGAAAGAAGAATGCGGAAATGTTCCCTTAAACAAAAATGGAACATTGAGAAATACGAACTAAAAATGGAGGTAAAGGACGCATGGCAGTTGACGATCGGGTAAAAGAAATTATTGTGGATCAACTGGGTGTGGATCCAAGTCAGGTTACAGAAGATGCTCATTTTATCGAAGATTTGGGCGCTGACTCATTGGATACCGTTGAACTTGTGATGGCCTTTGAAGAAGAGTTTGGGATTGAAATTCCTGATGAAGATGCTGAAAAAATGACCACCGTCGGAAAGGCAATCGAATATCTGCATCAGAAGTTGGCAGAAAAAGAATAAACTTTTTTTCTACAAATACGTGTGATCGAAAAACATCTTTTTTAGGAGTATTTTTCGATTCTGTTGGCCAGAAAAAAGAAGTGCCTGTTTCCTTAAAAGATTTTAATTTCGGGGGCGGGCACTTCCCCAATTATTAAAGTTCTTACCCAGGGGCGCGGATCAGATGAATCCGCTCCCCAGTTTTTAAGTATGAAATAACCGATCATTTGGAATCAGACGAAAGGATGCACCATGAGTCGAAGGGTTGTGGTTACGGGCATGGGCGCCATAACTCCCATCGGATTAACCGTGGATGATTTCTGGAAATCCCTTGTGGAGGGTGTCAGTGGGGTCGATTATTTGACCAAATTTGACACCAGTGAATATGCAACCAAATTTGCCGCCGAAGTAAAAAATTTTGACCCCACCCGGTACATGGATCGCAAGATTGCCCGGCGGATGGATGCATTTACTCAATATGCCGTGGCGGCCGCCAAAGAAGCCGTTGAACACTCCGGTCTCGAATTTGAGAAAGAGGATCCGTTTCGTGTGGGTGTGGTTGTGGGTTCCGGAATTGGCGGACTGAAAAAATTTGAAGATGAAGTGCGCAAGCTGGTTGAGTTCGGCCCCAAACGCGTCAGCCCGTTTTTGATTCCAATGATGATCTCGAATATTTCTCCCGGGTACATTTCGATGATTTATGGCGTGAAGGGCATCAACTACTCCCCCACGTCGGCCTGCGCCACCGCGGCCCACGCCATTGCTCTGGCTTATCGGGAAATCAAATACGGCAATTCGGACGTCATTATTTCCGGAGGAAGCGAAGCGCCTTTGACCCATGTCGGAATATCCGGGTTTAATGCCATGCATGCCATCTCCGAAGAGAATGACAATCCCAAAAAAGCGAGTCGCCCATTTGACGCCACACGAAGCGGATTTGTCATGAGCGAAGGGGGCGCCATTGTTATTCTGGAAGAATTGGATCACGCAAAAGCCCGTGGGGCCAAAATATTTGCAGAAGTTGTCGGCGCCGGAATGACGGCCGATGCCTACCATATTACCGCCCCCGATCCGGAAGCGATTGGCGCGGCCAATGCAATGAGTCTGGCAATCCGGGAAGCCGGCCTAAAACCGGAAGAGGTCGACTACATTAATGCTCACGGTACATCCACACCTCACAATGATCGGATGGAAACAGAGGCAATCAAAAAGGTTTTTGGCGATTATGCGTATGAAATCGCCATAAGTTCCAACAAGTCGATGATCGGGCACATGCTGGGCGCAGCGGGTGCCATTGAATTTATTGCCAGCATTTTGACGATCCGGAATGGGCTTGTTCCCCCGACCATCAATTACGAACATCCTGACCCGGAATGTGACTTAAATTACACCCCCAACAAGGCCGTTAAAAAAGAGGTTCGCACGGCCATTAGCAATTCCTTCGGATTCGGGGGACACAATGTAACTCTGGCGGTGAAACGTTTCGATGAATAAACCCGGCGCCTGTACACAGTTAATCTTCGAGTTTACAATGTTTCCGATGGCGATATCCGATTTATTTTGCGATTCTTAATGAAGAAGTGGTTTTCAAAAATTAGCCTGTTGGGCAAGAAGGAACACCGAGAAACAAACCGTTCCGAAGACGAAGAAAAATTTTCACGTCTTTACCAGGCCCTGCACTATCGATTCAAAGATCCGGCTCTATTGATCCTGGCCCTGAAGCACCGCTCGTTTGTGGGGATGACCCATCACTCTCACGCCGAAACGAATGAACGGCTCGAATTTTTGGGAGATGCCATATTGGGCCTGATTGTTACCGAATTCCTTTATAAGAAATACCCGACTCAACCGGAAGGCCGCCTGACGGAAATTAAATCCCTTGTGGTCAGTCGAAAAATTCTCACGCAGGTTGCCCGAAAAATCCACTTGGGCGAGTACCTTTATCTGGGAATGGGTGAAGAAAAATCAGGGGGCCGCGATCGAAGTTCGATTATTTCGGATGCCATGGAGGCGGTGTTTGGTGCCGTTTATCTGGATGGCGGCTATGAGGCCATCAAAAGCGTCATTGATTCACTTATTTTGGCCCATTTGGATGACATTCTGCACCGGTATTTAAATCGAAATTTTAAGAGCCAACTGCTGGAATACACGCAAGCCCACGGATTTGGAGTGCCCAGATATTTTGTTGAAGAAGAAACGGGGCCCGAACACGACAAATCCTTTCGGATTTCCGTTCAGGTAAAAGATAAAACGTGGGGTGTGGGCCAGGGAAAAAACAAAAAGCAGGCCGAGCAGCAAGCGGCAAAAGATGCGTTAAGTAAAATAGAACATTAAGCACGGAGGACATTCATGGATTACTTTTTGACCGAACAACAGCTCATGTTGAAAGAACTTGCGCACAAGGTTGCTGAAGAAAAAATTCGACCCGTGGCTGCGGAGTACGATCGCGAAGGGAAATTTCCCTGGGATATTGTGAAGATTTTTAAAGAACTGGGCTTTTTTGGAACGTATATTCCGGAAGAATATGGCGGATTTGGCGGGGGAATTATGGATCTGGTCATTATGGTGGAAGAACTTTCCCGCGCCTGCGGGGGTATTTCTCTGGCCCTGGCCGCCACGGCACTCGGCACCTATCCGATTATTCTGGCGGGAAGCGAAGAACAGAAAAAGAAATACCTGCCGGAATTGGCCGAGGGGAATTATCTGGCGGCCTACTGTCTGACGGAACCGGGCGCCGGTTCGGATGCCGGATCCATTAAAACCCGGGCCATTAAGGATGGAGATTCTTATGTGTTAAATGGCACCAAACATTTTATTACCAACGGCGGCGTGGCGGGTTTATACACGGTTTTTGCCAGTACGGATCCGGCCCGCGGCATGCGCGGAATTTCTGCCTTTTTGGTGGAAGACGGCACACCGGGACTCAAATTTGGAAAAAAGGAAGATAAGTTGGGCATTCGGGCCTCAGCAACAAGTGAAGTGATTTTTGAAGATTGCCGCATTCCGGCCAAAAATCTGCTTGGAAAAGAAGGCCGGGGGTTTCGGATTGCCATGGATACCTTTGACCGCACCCGGCCGGGCGTAGCGGCACAGGCATTGGGGATTGCCCAGGGCGCCCTCGAATTGGCCGTGCAGTACACCAAAGAGCGGCACCAGTTCGGGATGCCTATTTCCTCCTTTGAAGGCATTCAATTTAAGATAGCAGACATGGCCACCCGCGTGGAAGCCTCCCGCGGATTGGTTTACGGTGTTGCCAAAACGGTTGACGCCGGCACACAGAAGGATGTTTCCCGTGAATCGGCAATGGCCAAATTATTTGCTTCCGACACCGCTATGTACGTGGCCACCGAAGCCGTACAGCTTTTTGGCGGATACGGCTACATGAAGGATTACCCGGTTGAAAAATATTTCAGAGATGCCAAAATTACGCAGATTTACGAGGGCACGAACGAAATTCAGCGTCTGGTTATCGGACGCGATGTGGTAAAAAAAGGCGCGTAACGTACCCAAAAGCAGCGGTTCCCGGGGATGAGTCCTTTCCCTTTGGGAGCTTGTCTGACCGAACATCCGGATTGGCCGCAAACAGCATTTGCCCGACTGGTTTTGTCATGGGATATTCAGATCCCGCAGCCAGCGGCAAATGACAAGCGGCAAGCAATACGATATAAAGGACCTCCGCTGCGTTCATGGATTTTTGCCCAACTTCTGTCGAAGGCATTACGTAATCGCAGATTTTATGCCTGCGAAGGTTTTCCGTTTTAACCCAGCGGCCTGAAAGGTTTAGGCCCCAAAATAGCGGGCAAAGGCTTTTTGGAGTCAAGCCCCATAAAAGGCCGCTTATGTGATATCAAGTGAACATTTTCCGCACAAGTTTGATAAAAATCATACGGATTAAGGATTAAGCCAGCCACTCCTCTGCAGACCGGTAACCGGTTCTTCGAAAAAATAAAGCTGATGTGATTTGAATAAACGCAGATCGCGATGGCAGCGTGAAACTTTTAGAAAATCTAATCGTGCAATAATTAACAAAACGTCCAATGAATTCTTTTTAAGAGAATTCGTATCTTGAGGCCATAAAATGGCACAGTTTATTTTGGCGCACGATGTTGGAACAGGCGGAAACAAGGCCGTTTTAGTTGATACAACCGGCAAAATCCGCAGCACCTCTTTTGAACCGTACCGCATTGACTATCCCCGTCCCAATTGGGCCGAACAAGACCCCGAAGAGTGGTGGGGAGCCATTTCAAAATCCACGCAATCTCTTCTCCGAAAAAGCGGCATTTCTTCCCGCGAAATAATTGCTGTGACTTTTAGCACGCAAATGCTTGGGATTATTCCCATGGATTCCCACGGTTCCGTTCTGCGACCGGCAATCATCTGGCTGGATGAGCGGGCAGAAGAACAGGCCCAAAAATTGATGCGGAAATTTATCAGTCCGAAGATTTTTGCCAAACTTGCCGGTGCGGAAATGTGTGGAAAAGACGGCATGCCCAAACTGCTCTGGCTTAAAGAAAATGAACCCCAGACCTACCAGAAAATGTGTTGTTTTCTGGATGTAGGCGGGTATCTGCTGTACCGAAGCACCGGAAAAATGGTGATGGAGTGGACAGGGGCCTCCGTGTTCGGAATGAATTTGAAGAAGAAAACCTGGCTTACCGGGATTTTTCGCTATGTCGGACTGGACCCGCAAAAATTTCCTCCTCTTGTTCAATCCACCGCGGTTGTCGGAACGCTTACCGCGCAGGCTGCAAGAGACCTGGGCTTGCTGGAAGGGACACCGGTTGTGGCTGGTTCCGGGGATGCCCCGTCGGCTGCTGTGGGCTCCGGCTCCGTGGGCGAGGGAGAAGGCCACGCCTATATCGGGACCTCCGGCTGGCTGGGGGTCGTCACCACTAAAACCCCAACAGGCAAATCCGGTGTGGCCACCATTCATTCAAGCGATCCCCAAAAGACCTTTCTTTTTGCGGAGTCTGAAATGGCGGGAGGATGTTTGGAGTGGATGGCCCGGGAAGTGTGCCGGGATATGCAGACGGCAAAGAATTCGGCCGGTATTTATGCGGCAATGGATGCCGACATTGCCGACATTCCCCCCGGGGCCGGCGGCTTGATTTTTACACCCTGGATGTACGGCGAACGGGTTCCGGTAAACGACACCCGGGTTCGTTCCGCATTTATTAATCTCAGTGCAAATCACCACAGAGACCATATGCTGCGGGCGGTTTATGAAGGGGTGGTTTATAATTTGCGCTGGTCACTTGAGATCGTGGAAAAAAGGTTCGGCTTCCTTTTGCCCGCATTGCGTGTGATTGGCGGAGGCGCAAAGAGCGCAATCTGGATGCACATTCTGGCGGATGCCACCCGAAGAAAGGTGGAAACGGTTCGTTATCCGCAAGAGGCAGGGGCCGTGGGTGTCGCTCTGGTGGCCGCCGTTGGATTGGGAATCTATCCGGATTTTGAGTCTTTGAAAATGCTCATTCAACCCGCTCAGGTTTTTGAGCCGAATCCGGAAAACGCTGAGGTTTACGATTTTATGTTCGAACGATACAAAGAAGTTTATACCCGTTTGAAGGGACTGTATTCCAAAATGCACAAAAGGAGGGAAACATGAATCGATTAGAAATAGAGGCTTTGCCAACCGCTTTGCCGGACGGCATTAATGATGACGAATACATTGTGGCCACCTATTTGGCGTCTTTTCCTGCCAACGTTCCGGTTCCCCAGCTGTCGCTGGCTCTGGCCATTGAACAGAGTACAGGCACGTGGGTTCCGGTGCCCGGTGAAACCCCCGAAGTCCGTGTAAAGCATGTGGCCAAAGTCATCGGAATCTATGAAATGCCCGATCTTGAATTTAGTGTGCCCCCGTCCATGGAAACCCGAAATTACATCCTTCAGATTGCCTATCCGGAGATCAACATCGGGGAACAGATCCCCATGCTCCTGACCACGGTGGTTGGGAATATTTCGATGGGGGGGCGTGTAAAGGTTCTTGATATTCGTTTTCCCGAAAAATACGTAAGGGGATTTCAAGGCCCGGGGTTTGGAATTGAAGGTATCCGGAAGATTCTGGGTGTGCCCAAACGGCCCCTGTTGAATAACATGATCAAGCCCTGTACCGGATACCCTGTGGAAGTTGGCGTGGAGCTCTTCCGGGCGGCAGCACTGGGCGGCTGCGACGTGATTAAGGATGATGAACTGCTCGCTGATGCTTCTTTTAATTCTCTGCAGGAACGGGTGAAACGATACATGGAGGTGGAAAGACAGGTTTTCGAAGAAACGGGTGAGCACACGCTTTACACGGTAAATGTAACGGATAAAATCCCCAAGGTGTTTGAGAATGCCAGGAAAGCGGTGGAACTGGGGGCGAACGCGATTATGGTGAACTATCTTGCCGTTGGATTTCCGGTTTTGCAGGCGCTTGCTGAGGACCCTGCCATTGACGTACCGATATTGGCCCACATGGATGTGGCAGGGGCGCTGTACATGTCGCCTTTTCATGGCATCAGTTCGCATCTGGTGATGGGAAAACTACCCCGGTTGGCCGGTGCAGATATTGTGGTCTTTCCAGCACCCTATGGCAAAGCGCCTGTGTTGGTGGATAAATTTAAAAATGTGGCCAAAAACCTGACGTTTCCCCTGTATCAGCTAAAACCGTCTTTCCCCATGCCGTCCGGGGGAATTACCCCGGCGGTGGTTCCCAAATTAATTGAGGACCTGGGAACGGAGGTGATGATCGGCTCCGGTGGAGGAATCCATGCCCATCCGGACGGCCCCATCGCCGGGGCACGTGCCTTTCGGCAGGCCATTGATGCTGTAATGGAAGGGGTTCCGCTCAGCGAGGCCGCTAAAGCGCATCCCGAACTGGCGAAGGCCCTGGAACAGTGGAAGGACCCGTTTGGTAAGGGACTTTCGCTTTAGCCGGGAGAGGTTTACAGGGGACCTGTTCAATATCGGCAGGGCCTCTGATGGGTGCGTGCCCTGGCGGAGCCTTTATCCAATGAAAGATTTAGTTGAATGCCTTGTTTACAGAGCAGACCAAACGCTGCGGTTTGTGTAAAGGGGCGCAATGAAAGAATCAGGAGGCAAAAAAATGGCACAGATAACCGTTTTTGGAGGTGCGGGACACGTGGGAAGTGTGGCCGTTCAGCTGTTAACGGCCTCAAAGCAGTTTTCAAAGATTATTATTGCGGATAATGATAAAACGCGCGCAGACCAGCTTATCCGGACATTGGGCAATTCACCCGTTCTTTCATTCATCGAAATTGATGCCAATTATCCGGAGAGCCTGAAAAAGGCCGTTGCAGGGTCTTCAGTTGTGCTAAACTGCATCGGTCCCTTTTACAAATACGGCCCCACTATTTTGCGCACCGTTCTGGAATCAAAAATTAATTACGTAGATGTCTGTGACGATTTTGATGCAACTGAAAAGCTTCTGGACATGGACAAAATGGCACGGGACGCCGGTGTTTCGGCTCTGATTGGAATGGGAAGCTCCCCGGGCATCGCCAATGTGCTTGTCCGCCTGGCAGCAGATGCCCTGCTGGATGCGGTCGACTCTGTGGATATTTACCATGCACATGGCGGAGAGCCGGGTGAGGGTGCCGCTGTCGTAAAACACAGAATCCATTCCATGATGATTGATGTGCCCGTCTTCCTGGACGGGAAATTAACGACCGTAAGGCTTTTCGAGGAAAGCGGGCGGGCTCTTGAAGAAATGGCCGATTTTCCCGATGTGGGCACCTATCCGGTGTATGCCTATCCTCATCCGGAAACCATTACACTTCCGCGGTTTATTCGGGGGGTTAAACGGGTAACCAATCTTGGAATTGTGCTTCCGCCCGCGTACGCCGAATTGATTAAGGGAGTGGTTCGCCTGGGGATTACCGGAGACGAGCCAATCACAGTGAACGGGCAGGAGGTCGTGCCTCTCGAATTTGCGGTAGCCTTTATTTTGTCTCAGCGCCCGCGGCTGATGAAAGAAGCCGGGCTCACGGAGCCGGTGGGCTGCCTGAAAATTGTCGTGAAGGGAGAAAAGGACTCCCAACCCCTGACGTACATTTTTTCAATGTCCTCAAGGGGCAGAGGCATGGGAGAGGGTACGGGGATTCCCGCTGCCCTGGGTGCGATCTTAATGGCTAACGGATCAATTCGCCAGACGGGCGTCTTCCCTCCGGAAGGCGGTGTCAATCCCGGTGATTTGCTTCAGGCCGCCCATCAATTTGTGAAATTGGGTGAGAAGAGAGGCATTCCGATTGCAATTGAACGCATTGACAGCCAGGGAAAATCCACAAAAATGGATAGCGCTGATTTGTTCGGTTCCTTCTTGCGTAACGAATGAAAAAGTTCTTGTTTAAAGCAAGCGGGTTTAATATATTAAAGTGCGATCCATGTGGCTAAAGCGCCCTTTTGAACCATCACCACAATTTATTACCTCAATGAATTTGGGGTGATTGTACAAGGAAAAGCAAGAGTAAGAAGCTGATGTTTGGGCTTCAAAGCTTTCTTCAATTACGTTGAGCCATCACCATAATTTATTGTGGTGATGGTTTTTTCAAAAGGCAGGAAAGAAAAGTGCCTCCAAAGACACCTAAAATATATGATTTTAAAGATGTTCGACGGATAAACGAGATTGAAAATCTCCTGGATACCCTCGAAGCATTTGTACACGAAGGAGACTACGTAGGACTGGATACCGTTATTGTAGGCCTGATGGCGAAATCAACCTGGTCGGTGCCGCGTATTCTCTTTCGTCTGCAAAAATATTTCATTCTGGGAGATGATCAAATGATTAACGCCTATCGGGATGTGCTGGTTCAAATCGGCGCGTCTGCCATTCCGGAAATAAAGGCCTTTTATAAAAAGAATTCCGGCAAAAATATTTTTATTGAAATTGCGTCCGAAATCTACATCAGCGAAATGATCGACAATTATTTTGCCTGGCGGGATCATTATCTGGCGGAAGATTCCTACTATTTGCGCCAGTATCGCCTGGTGGATAAACTCGTTCAGCTGGGGGAACCGGTCGTTCCGCAAATCGTGCGAAATTTAATGAACGTCAATATTCGGGAATATCTGATTGTTGCACTTGGGAAAATCGGGGATCGCCGGGCTACAATGGTTTTAACGGCGTTTTTGCGGGAAACTCAACCCATTGGTTTTGAACGCATTCAGCCTCTGATGCAAAAATTGATTCGTGCACTTGGCGAAATTGGGGACCGGCGGGCCGTCCGGCCGCTGCTGCGTTTTCTTGAGTCCGATTCAGCATCAAATAAGGCTGACATTGCCGAAGCCATCGAGAAAATTCTGGGAAAAAGCTTTGGAAATTACACATCCTTTGGAAAAAATAAGCGCAGTTGGTTTGCCTATCAGCGCCGGGTGTTGGATTATCTGAAAGCACAGGAGCCCGGAGCCTCTCCGATGCAGTTGATTCGGGGCAACCTTCCCTGAAATGGGTTTTTCGACCATGAATTCATCCTCACCGGAATTCTATAAGACCATTCCATCTCCGGTAACGGCTGAAATAAAGATAAAAGGGTCCCGCTTTATTGCCACGGCCGTTCCGGTAACGTCAAAAGAGAATGCTGAAGAGAAACTGGCACAACTTTCCAGGCGGTACCACGATGCCACACATCATTGCTTCGCCTATCGAATAGGCACGGGTAACGCAGAATACTATCGCAGCAGTGATGCGGGAGAACCCGCAGGAACCGCAGGACAGCCTATTCTTCAGGTTATCCGGGGGATGGAGCTGACCCATATCCTGGTCGTGGTAACGCGCTATTTCGGCGGCACCAAACTGGGAATTGGCGGTTTGATTAAGGCCTACACCGAAGCCACACAGGAGGCGCTGAAAAAGGCAAAAATCCGTGAAATACCCGTTTTGCGGCGGTTCCACCTGAAAGTGGATTACGCACACATTAGCGACGTGATGCGAAATATTAACGCTTTTGATGCCCGGATAGCGGCTTCCGATTACGGAGAGAGTGTGCGGCTTCAGGTGGATGTGCCCGTCCGAAACGCACGTGATTTTCGGGACGGTCTGATCAACAGTACGGCCGGTCAAATTCAATTTGAAGGACAATCGAATCCTTGAATCAGATTTTGTTACTCATTGCGATGCTCTTATTGTCTGCGTTCTTTTCGGGTTCGGAAACTGCATTTGTTTCCGTTACACTCTATGAAACGGAAATCTGGCTTCGGAAAGGACGTATTGGAGCCAAACAAGCTCACCGTTTTATTCAACGGCCGGAGATGCTTTTGGTCACCATTCTGGTCGGAAACAATATTGCCATCGTTACCTTCTCTTCCGTCGTTACCTACTATTTCCAGGGGGTATTGAACGACGGAGTGATCCTTCTCCTGAATTCCTTTATTATTCTGATTTTTGCCGAAATCCTGCCAAAAGCCATCTTGCGCGAAAAGGCCCATTCGGTGGTTCGTTTTCTGGCCATTCCCATGCTCGTGTTTCATTACGTAATGCTTCCGATTATTGTGGTTGTGAATTCGTTTTCGAAATTTCTTTTACTTTTTTTTCGCGTTAATCCCAGACAAATGCACCAGTTTTTTAATCGACGGGATATGGAAATTCTGATCCGTGAGGGTGCCAAAAGCGGTGTTGTGGAAGAATCGGAACAGGAAATCATTACACGTATTTTTCGCTTGTCCCGGCTTCGGGTGCGTGAGATCATGGTTCCCCGTACCGACATGGTATCAATTGATTTGGCAGATGACATTCCCACAATCATTCAAACCGTGCAGGCCTTTCGGTTTTCCAGATATCCGGTCATTAACAAGCGCGTGGATAATGTAGTTGGTCTGGTTTTGGCAAAGGACCTGCTAAAACGACCCGCTTCGGTCAAAGAGATTTTGCGGGAAGTCTATTTTGTGCCGGAATCCAAACTCTGCATTGATTTGCTTCACGAATTTCGTCAAAAAAAAATAAGCCTGGCCGTTGTAGTGGATGAATACGGGGGGACCTCCGGATTGGTTACCCTCGAAGACATTATTGAGGAATTGTTTGGCGAAATCCAGGATGAATATGACTTTGAACCGAAGCTCTTTAAGCGGGTTGCTCCCAATACGGTTATTGCCAGTGCCCGCGCCGGAATTAACGATCTTAACCGGGAGTTGAATTGGAATCTGCCGGCCGGAAATTATGAGACGATCGGAGGGCTTATCCTGGAGCGAACCCACGGCATTCCGCCTTCGGGTGCCACACTGGAGGTGAACGGCTACAGAATTCAAATTATGAAAGCCACAAAAAAGCGAATTCTGGTTCTGAAACTTGAAGCGCCCCAGGAAAAACCGGAATAAAATATTGCCTCTCTTAAAAATTCTGTCAAGGCAAAACTGGCTGGTCACTTGATCCAAATTTTAAGTAAATTAAACTTGAATATTTAGCAATAATTTTTTATAATTATTCAGGTGATTTCCAATGATGAAGGTTGTTTTAAGGAGGCATTATGATTGTTGCTGTGCGGGTTGAAAAGGTAACCCTCGATACGTCCACCAATCGGTTTGTGGTCATTTTACGTGATGACACCAATAAACGGTGGTTACCGATTGTGGTAGGTTCTGCAGAAGCGCAGGCAATTGCCCTCCAGCTTGAAAACATTACGCCGCCCCGGCCGCTGACCCATGATTTAATGAAGAATCTGCTTGAAATCATCGGAATGCACGTTTCTCGGATTGTTGTAAATGATCTTCGTGAAAATACTTATTACGCCATCATCAGTCTTCGTGGGGATGGTCTCGATCGGGAAGTGGACGCCCGTCCAAGTGACGCCATTGCTCTGGCACTTCGCATGCACGCACCTATTTTTGTGGATGAAGAGGTGATGCAAAAAGCCGGAATTGTGGAATCGTCGGTTACTGAAGATGCCCAACCGGCCATGAGCCGGCTGGAAGAACTGAACCTTCAACTTCAGCGTGCGGTCCACGAGGAGCGCTTTGAAGATGCGGCCCGCATTCGGGATGAAATCAAAGAACTCACAAAGAATGAGGGCAAAGAATCATAGTCAATTCTTGCAAAAATAGAATGAGTTTTTGACGCATTAGGAATGATGCTGTCGCTTGTGGAAGGCTGAAAACCTTCAGTAAAAAGACTGAAGGTTTTTTTTTAGCCGGATTGAATTTCTTTTGCGGTATTTGTGCATAGTGTGGTCTTGGAAGTGAACATCGCATTTTTGCGAAAAACCTCAAATGATGACTTCTATTCTCTGGAGAAAACATGAAAAAGCAGAGACGTAATCCCTGGCTCTGGGTTCCTTCTCTTTATTTTGCAGAAGGCATTCCTTACATTGTGGTTATGACGGTTTCCGTGATCATGTACAAGCGGATGGGAATCTCTAATGCGGATATTGCCCTTTACACAAGCTGGCTTTACCTGCCCTGGGTAATCAAACCCTTCTGGAGCCCCATTGTCGATCTCTTCAAAACCAAGCGCTTCTGGATCGTCACCATGCAGCTTATCGTGGGTGCTGGTCTGGGAGGTGTGGCGTTAACCATTCCTCTTCCGAATTTTTTTAAGATTACGCTTGGCTTTTTTTGGCTATTGGCGTTTTCCTCCGCCACCCACGATATTGCCGCCGATGGATTTTACATGTTGGGTCTTTCGGAACACGATCAGGCCTGGTTTGTGGGTGTTCGCAGCACATTTTATCGGCTGGCCATGATTACAGGCCAGGGCCTGCTGATTATTCTGGCAGGTTACATTGAAAGCCACAGCGGTCTGCCTGACGTAAATGTGGTTGTCACAACGAAACCCGGCGCCGCCGTAACCCAGATGATTTCCCCCGACTCAGTCAAATTTAAATCGACCGCAGGAAAGATGCGGGTGTTGTACGTGCCGCAGAATCTGCAAATCTCTACCGCCGAATGTTCCCGGGCCACCCTGGATTCTGCCATTCAATTTGCCACAATGTGGAACGCCAAAAACGGATTTATTAAGGTCAAGCCCAAATATTCATCACTTGCGCAGGAACGAAGGGAATCCACCTGGTGGCAAAACCATGTGTCGCACCCTCTGGCGCACTATTTGAGACGGCATTTCGGAGAGAAAAAGCCCGTTCTTCAGAAAAACAATGCGGGAAATTTTGGAGCGGTTTATTTTCGTTTGAGCAAGCCGCCAAAGGCCGGGAAAAAGATAGTCGTGCATTTTGGCCGAATTCGGGGAGATAAAAGCATTTCCCTTGTGGAAGGTGAACGCTTTGTTTTTACAAAGGAAAATTGGCAGAAACCCGCCATTGCCATCATTAAAATTGATCCGAAGTTGAGAGGGTCTACCTCAGCTGTTTTCAAGGCTACTTCCGGTAATATCCCCCTGGCCTGGGTCGTTACATTTTTCTTCCTGGCTGCCATGTTTCTTTTGTTTTTTGTGTATCACAAGTTTATCCTGCCGTACCCCGCCTCCGATAAAGCGGCAAGTGTCGGCAATTCATCCAACTTTATCAGGGGGTATTTTGAGTCGTTTGTTCTGTTTTTTAAGAAAAACAAAATTGGCTGGATTCTGGCATTCTTACTGCTGTATCGATTGGCCGAATCGCAGCTGGTGAAACTGGCCTCGCCGTTTATGCTGGATGCCCAGGAAGCCGGGGGCCTGGCTTTGACTACCGGGCAGGTTGGTTTTATTTACGGCACAATCGGGATTTTGGCGCTTACTCTGGGGGGACTTTTGGGCGGATTTTTGGCCGCAAAATACGGCCTGAAGGTCTGGCTCTGGTGGATGGCCATTGCTATCAATTTACCGGATGCCGTGTATATTTATCTCTCTCATTTTCAGCCGGACAATCTGTTGATCATTAATCTGGCCGTCGCAACGGAACAATTCGGCTACGGATTTGGTTTTACAGCTTACATGTTGTATATGATCTACGTGTCGGAAGGGAAGTTCAAGACAACGCATTTTGCCATTGCCACCGGAATAATGGCTCTTGGAATGATGATTCCGGGGATGTTCAGCGGCTGGCTGCAAGAAGTCATCGGCTACCAGCATTTCTTTATCTGGGTCATGATTGCGACCATACCGGGTTTTCTCGTTTTGCCGTTCATTCCGCTGGATAAAGATTTTGGGAAACGGGATACCCCTGTTGGTGAAAATTTGGGAAATGAGTAGATAAAATCCTTTTTGGGAATTGGGTTCAAGAATCAAAATCCGAATTTGGATTTTTTTGTAGAAAGGAAAGACCTTGAAAATTCGTTCGCGCATTAAATTTATTCTTTTGGCCGGTGTACTTTTGGCGGTCGGATGTGCCGGCCCTACCAAAATGGCCGATACATTTTTTAAACAAAAAGACTATCGCCAGGCCATTTCGAGTTATCGCACGGCACTGAAAAAGGACTCCACCAATGTGAAGGCGTGGGTTCATCTTGGAGAAAGCTACCGTGCCGTTGGGAAACTGGATTCGGCCAAATGGAGCTTCAAAAAGGCCTCTCGACTAAAACCGAAAGATCCTGAAATCAAACACCTGCTGCTGGAAACCGATTATTTGCAAGCCGTGAAAATGGCCAAGGATTCCACGTACCGCTGGGAAGCGGTTCGAAAACTGACGACGGTTCTGGAGAAGGATTCCACCTATCTTCCGGCTCTGTTGGAACGGGGTAAACTGTATGAGAGCCTGGGGGAACTGGATTTGGCCGGGAAAGATTACGCAAAGGCTGTCCGATTGAATCCCGGGCAGATCGAATTGAAGAAAAAAATTGAGCGGTTTGAAACCCGTCGGAGGGAATCGGAGGCGTGGACGAAGAAAGCCGCACACCAGCTTCAGCGAAAACGGTATTTAAAAGCCATTGCTGATCTGAAGAAGGCACTGACCCTGAAACCGGATAACGAGCGGGCGCAGTACCTGCTTCACATGGCAAAAGGCCGGTATTATTACAAGCGGGGAAGTTTGGGCCGCATTTGGGATGCCATCGAGGAGTTTGGAAAGGCCTCTGCCCTGGAACCAAACAATCCTGAGCCGCATTTTTACATGGCGAAGGCCTATTATAAGAAAGACAAGCGAGACTACGACAACACCATTCGTGAATACGAGGAGGCTGTTAAACTGGCCCCTCAGAGTTCCTATGCAAAAATAGCCAGAAAAGAAATCAAAAAACTGAAAAGATTGCAAAAAATCTGGAAGCGATTTTGGCGAAAATGAAAAAACAGTCCCCGGTTTCAAAGGTGGGTACCAAGATAATATCCCGTGACGAACTGTCCGGGATTTGCGCCGGGCTTCGTCGGGAGGGGAAAAAAATCGGGTTTACGTCGGGGGTTTTCGATATTTTGCATGCGGGCCATGTGGAGTATCTGGAAAAGGCCCGTGCTCTTTGCGATGTGCTCGTGGTAGGCATTAATTCGGATGCCTCCGTAAGACGCTACAAGGGTGAAAACCGTCCCTTTGTGCCGGAAAATCTCCGGGCCAAGGTTCTGGCCGGATTGGCGTCGGTTGATTTCGTTTTTATTTTTGACGAAAGGCGAAACCAGCAGAACATTTTAGCCCTTCGCCCGGATTTTTACATCAAGGCGGGTGATTATTCGCCGGAACAACTGACGTCCCGGGATGTGGTGGAATCCATTGGCGGGAAGGTTGTTCTTATTCCGGTGGAAACGGAGATTTCGACAACGGAGATTATCAAACGAGTGATCCGCGCCGAAGGCGGCACGGCCGAACAGGTAGTGGAAAAAGAGGGGGCGGTTCATTTTTCAAGAAGACCCCTCAAAGCGGCACCGGCCGTTTTCCTTGACCGTGACGGCACCATCAATGACGAAATGGAGTATCTTCACGATCCCCAAAAATTCAAACTGCTTCCCAATGTTCTGGAAGGGCTAAAAAAGCTTCAGGACATGGGCTACCGATTGGTGATTGTGACCAATCAGGGCGGGATCGGACTGGGGTACTACACGGAAGAAGATTTTTATCGGGTGAACCGGGAGATGTTTCGGCAATTGGCCCCGGCCGGAATCAAAATCGATAAAATCTATTTTTGTCCACACAGCATCACAGAAAAATGTACGTGCCGCAAACCCAATACCGGACTGATTGAACGGGCGGTAGCCGACCTTAATATTGATTTGCCAAACAGTTTTTTCATCGGAGACAAAACCATCGATCTGGAAACCGGCCGCCGTGCGGGCATCCGAAAAATTCTGGTGCGAACGGGACACGCGGGGACCGATGCCACGTACTCAGTCACTCCGGATTATGTGGCCGATGATCTATTGGATGCCGCCCAGTGGATGCTTCGCCAGGAACGCAGCTGAGAAATTTTTGGGCCGACAGCGGACCGCGGCAATTTGCGGCAGCAATGGAAATGCTTACAGCATTTTTCAAAAATTTTATTGAAAAACAAAATAATTTTACGTATATTTATTTCGATTTTAAAGGGCGATTAGCTCAGTTGGTTAGAGCGCTGGTCTCACATACCAGAGGTCACTGGTTCGAATCCAGTATCGCCCACCAATTCATTCCTTCATAAAAACGGTGGAAGCGGGGATATCCCATCGTACCAAGAAACACAAGTCTAAGAATATCTCCCGATTCAATCTTAAAAAATAGGAATGCCGCTGGTGTCCGAGCATCGTCAACTTTTATTGGGCGGTTTTACCGATCACGAAAAAGCAATTCTCAGTCGATTTGTTGAAGATATTGAGTTTCCACCCATTATGGAAATCGAACCCAATCAATCCGGATTAACAATTGCAGAAATAGTGAAGGGGAAAAAAGGAACAGGCGAAGGAAAACCGTTTACAGAACGATTTATTATTTTTTATAATTTTCAGCGCCCGGAAATAAGTGCCTTTATCTCCGTTTACAAAACGTTAAACCTCCCGCGTCCGCTTTTTGCCGCGGTAACGCCTTATTCAATGAAATGGTCCCTTGAAAAGTTGCTGCACGATTTGGTCGAAGAGCGGCGAAAATTAGCCGCTCAAAAAAGGAAAACTCCTTGATTTTATTGTGACAAAAAAAAGGCTTTCGCCATGTGTGATACGCTTGTAGCTCTTCAAAATTATTCATCGGATGGAAGCATCCTGTTCGGGAAAAATTCAGACCGTGAACCGGATGAGGCTCAGGAGATTCTCCGTTTTCCCGCAGTCGATTATCCGCCAAACCAAACCGTTCATACAACCTATCTTTCAATTCCCCAGGTCCGTCACACATTCGAGGTCATTCTGTCCAAGCCCTTCTGGATGTGGGGGTGCGAAATGGGAGTTAATGAAAACGGTGTGGTTATGGGCAATGAAGCCATGTTTTTAAAAACTCCGGTGGAAAAGAAACCCGGCTTGCTGGGAATGGATCTCATGCGGCTTGCCCTGGAACGAAGCGAAACCGCCGGCGAAGCGGTCCGCGTGATTACGAATCTTTTGCAAACGTTTGGACAGGGCGGAGTGTGTGGCTATCGCGATAAAAAATTGTCCTACCATAATTCCTTTCTCATTGCCGATTTTGACGGGGCCTTTGTCCTGGAAACATTCGGCCGTGATTGGGCCGTGAAGAAAATATCCGGTGCTTACTCTATTTCGAACTGCACCACATTAACGGATGATTACGATGAAGCCTCCCCGGGGCTGCAAAAACGGCAACCGGGCCGGGTGAACCTGAAAAAGCGTTACCAGGGATTCCTTTACACGCATTTTTCGGGTGCAGAAAAAAGACGGGCTCGTTCCATGCAAATGATGGAACAAAAAAAGGGAACCCTCACACCAAAAGCGATTGCACGCATTTTGCGGGATCATGGAGAAGGAAAAATCGGTGTCCATCCGGCGGATTTAAGTAACAGCACTCTCTGCATGCATGCAGCAGACCCGCTGGTGCGAAGGAGTCAGACCGTGGGGTCGATGATTGTCCAGCTTACTCCTGATCGGCACGTTAATATTTTTATGACGGGGACGTCTGCGCCCTGCCTGTCAGTTTTTAAACCGGTTTTTTTCGGATGTCCCCTGGACTATCGAGCGGGTGAGTCCTATTCTCCGGATTCCCTCTGGTGGTTTCACGAAACCCTGCATCGCTCCCTGCTCAATCGGGATAGCAAAACAATCTTCGAATTCTGGACAGAGCGGACCCAATTTGAAGACGTTCTCTGGAAGGAATTTCCCAAAATTGAAACATCCTCCATTTTTGATCAATGTTTGTTTTCCAAAGATTTTTTCCAAAGCAGCCGTTCCTTTGAATCCAAATGGATTGAAACACTCAAAACCGTTCCTTCCAGGAGACACTTTTTTTATTCCAGCTATTGGGGACGATTTTCCAGACGAAATGGTGTACCGGTTGTGTGAGAAGCGGGTTTTTCTTCATAGAACTCAATCCGGGAAAAGCGTCGGGTCTGGTTGACAAAAATGTGCCGCACCGGATGGGGCTTAAAAAACAGCAGGAACCGGAACTGCAGGGATGAGGCACATTTCATTTTTATGAAACCCTTTCACGAAACCGCAAACACAAAAGACTTTTGAAGCAGACTCTTTGAATTAGTCTCCCCTCTCTGTATATGAAGTTAACAAAGAAGGAAATAGATCGATACCAAAAGGGATCTTTTGGCCTGTTTATTGGGTTTATTAGGATTGAGGGTATCTTTGAATTACGTGTTGAAAAAGGAGGGTGAACCATGTCAATTGCGATCAGCCAAAAAACAGCCCTGATTGCTGTGGACATTCAGAACGATTTTTGCGAGGGGGGCGCTTTGCCGGTTCCGAACGGGGATAAAGTTGTACCGATATTAAACCGCTATCAGGAAAAAGTCCTTCGTGCGGGCGGCACAATCGTTTTTACGCGCGATTGGCATCCGGCCAACCACTGCTCTTTTAAAGAATTCGGGGGGATTTGGCCCGTTCACTGTGTGCAAAATACGAAGGGAGCTCAGTTTCACCCCGGGCTGAACTTTCCGGATACGGCCATTTTGGTATCGACGGCAACCCACCCGGAGAAAGAAGCGTATTCCGGATTTGAAGGAACGCACCTGGCAGACGTGCTGAAGAAGCTGGGTATCGATACGCTCCTTGTGGGCGGTTTGGCAACCGATTATTGTGTGAAAGCAACGGCTCTGGACGGTGTAAAAAAAGGGTTTACTGTTTATTTTCTTGAAGATGCCAGCCGGGGGGTTAATGTTCATCCAGATGACAGCCAAAAGGCCATTGAAGAGATGAAAGCTGCCGGTATCCGGGCCATTACCCTGTCGGAAATCTAACCCGCCGCGGCTTAGGGGCTTTGTGTCGAAAATTTATGAATAATTCTGGATAAGGGGTTCTTCCAATAAAAATGAATTCTTTTTGGAAATTGCTTGACAATTGTACCAATATTTTTTATGTTTAAAATAGAATTGGCTGATTTTTTAAAACCCATAAAGTTTTAAGAAGTTAGCAATAGTAGAATAGTAAGTGGAAGTGATCAGACTGTGAAAGTCGTTAAAAAACTAATTTCATCTGTTCAAACCTGGTTTGCTTTTTTGAGGAGAAGAGTCTTGTTCAGGCAAGATTTTCAAAACCTATTGAATGACTGGCCGTATGACCCCTCGCGCGTAAATGTTCGTAAAATTAAAGGACGCGACGGAAGAGAAAAAATTCAACTTCGTCTGGACATGGGAATCTTGCAAATGGAGACCACCGGCCGCCCGGATGGAACGCGTCCCTTTAATAAGGCTTCACTTTTGGAGTATTTTACCGAAAAGGCCCGTTCATTCCGTGCAAAATATGGGTTTGATGAATTTTTTGTATTAAGTCACTCTGATTGTCTGAAGCTTCAGCGGGAAGCGCTTCAATATTATCACCGTTTTGTGGCCTTGCTCTATTTGAAGGAATATGATGGCGTGATTCGGGACACCAATCACAATCTGAGGATAATCGATTTGGTCACGCGTTATGCCGCCGACGAACGTGACATCATGAGTTTCACACAATTTCGCCCCTATTTACTTATGATGCAAATTCGGGCAAAAGCCTCCCTTTTTATGGCCCGGTACGACTTTAAAAAAGCCGAAGAAATTGTTGAAAAGGGTATTTCAGAAATAGAGCATTTTTATATTGAGAACGATATGTCGGAACAATTGGAATCCAGTGTTGTCCTTTCGTTTTTGAAAAAGTGGAGTCAGGAAATACGCGAATCGCGCCCCCTGTCGCCCCTGGAAAAACTTCAGCGGGAATTGAATGAGGCCGTGAGTCGCGAGGATTTTGAGCGGGCGGCTGAGCTTCGGGATCGTATTCAGGAAATCCAGGAATTTGGGGATGAGCTGCTTTCCTGAAAATAAAGGGAACGCAGGCTGAAGGTTGACAGAAATTGCCCTTTTCGCGGAGTAATTTGAACATAGCAGACAATCGCTGATAAAAGATACGGATCTGAAGATTTAATTCAAAAATCAGATGGTCGCTTTCGAAATTGAAATCGCAAGGAGGAGGGTGAAAACCTATGGGAACAATAAAGAATATTATTTGTCCGATTGATCTGTCGGAATCTTCAAAAAGGGCATACCGGGTGGCCAAATACCTGTCGGATACATTGGAAGCTCAATTATGGATTTTACACGTCCTTCCGGAGGCAACGGATTTTTACTCGTCTCTTTATCCCGATTTGTCAGATTTGATGGGCGGTATTCAGGAACATATTGAAGAAAAAATTGATGCTGTCATCGACACCAAGGATCCGCTTATCCATCGGGTGGTCTTATCCGGGAAACCCTGCGAAGAGATTATTAAATTTCAGGAACATAAAAATGCAGATTTAATTGTGATGGGGGCACGGGGCGTTTCGGTCATCGAATCCATTCTGCTGGGGAATACGGCAGACCGGGTGCTCAGAAATGCAAAATGCCCTGTGGTCATTACCCGGGGTGATTTCAGGACCTACAAAATCAAGAAAATTGTTGTGCCCACCGATATGTCCGAGTATTCCGATTATACTCTGGAACAGGTTGTGGAGCTGGCACGGGCATCCTCGGCCGAAATCGACCTGCTGCACGTGCTTGATGTTCACACCTACGATCCGGATAAGGTTGAAGATTTTATGAAAAGTGATAAGGGGAAAGTTCTGCAGAAAAAGGTGCGAGATGCGATGAAAATGCCGGATGGAGCCGGGGATGTATCCATTAACAAGGTCGTGATCCGCGGGTTTGATGTCGCTTCGGAAGTGGCAAATTACGCACGGGAAAACAAGGCGGATATGATTGTAATGTCGTCGCACGGCCGGAGAGGGATTTCCAAATTATTATTGGGAAGTGTGACCGACAAGGTGATTCGCATTGCCCCCTGCCCGGTGATGGCTGTAAAACATCCCAAATTGTTTGATTAAGGGGATAAGCCCGGATATGAAAATTAGCTAATTAAGTGAAACTCTATTGATAAAAAAAAGGAACCGTTATGAGAGCGATGACAGAAAAAAATCTGCTGGATGCGTTTGCCGGGGAAAGTCAGGCACACATGAAATATCTTATTTATGCGGAAAAAGCAGAGCGCGAGCATCTGCCCCATATTGCAAAAATGTTTCGTGCCATTGCCTTTGCTGAATTTGTGCATGCCAGTAATCACTTTAAGGCATTAAAAAAACTGAATGATACAAAAGACAATCTGGGTGATGCCTATCACGGCGAAACCTTTGAGGTGGAAGAAATGTATCCGGCCTACAAGGAAGTCGCACAATTACAGGGCGAAAAAACGGCTGTACGGACCACGGACTGGGCACTTCAGGCGGAAAAAACCCACGCGGAGATGTACAAAGCCGCCAAGGCCCGTGCCGAACGGGGTGAAGATGAAGAAGATCAGACCATCTGGGTTTGCGAGATTTGTGGCTACACCGAGGTTGGGGAGAGTGCTCCCGATGTTTGTCCCGTTTGCGGCGCAAAGCCGGACTCTTTTCAAAAATTTTAACACGTCATGTCTAACTCAAAGCCCCTCATCCAAACGAAGGGGCTTTTTTATTGGAAAATAAAAGGTGTCCCGCGAAAGACACAAAGTGCACAGAGTTGATTTCAACAAAATCAATTCGCGAAAATCCGTGAAATGAGTGGGTTAAAGTAGACTTAACAAATAAGGGGCTTTATCATGACGCGCGAAGAAGCTCAAAAGCGGATTGAGGAACTTCGGAAGGAAATTAATTACCATAATTACCGCTACTACATTTTGGCGGATCCCGTTATTTCCGATGCCGAGTACGATCGTCTTTTTCAGGAGCTTAAACATCTGGAAGCCCAGTTTCCAGACCTCATTACACCGGATTCCCCGACGCAGCGTGTGGGGGCGCCTCGCCCCGAGGGCGTGGGCTTTGAATCGGTTCAGCATCTGGTCCCCATGCTCAGCATGGACGATGTTTTCAGCGAAGAAGAGTTTCTGGATTTTGACCGGCGCGTTCGGGAAGGTCTGGCCCGGGAAACCGTTGAATACACGGGTGAGCCTAAATTCGACGGTCTTTCAGCCAATTTGACCTACGAAAACGGCCGGTTGATTCGCGGAGCCACACGGGGGAACGGCCAGGTGGGGGATGATGTAACCAACAATCTGAAAACCATTCGCACAATTCCGCTTCAGCTCTTAACAGCGGAAATTCCGGCCCCTGCGCTGATTGAAATTCGGGGAGAAGTCATTATGTCCAAGCCGGAATTCCATCGCCTGAATGAAGAGCGTCTCAAAAACGGAGAGCTTCCTTTTGCCAATCCCCGCAATGCGGCCGCCGGTTCGTTACGCCAGTTGGATCCAAAAATAACGGCTCAGCGCAATCTCAAATTTTTTGCCTGGGGAGTGGGAGGGCACGAAGGAATTACATTTGAAACGCAGTGGCAGATTTTGCAGACGCTTAGAAAATGGGGATTCTTGATTTACCCGGACATCTGCCTGTGCAAAAATGTTCAGGAAGCCATCGGGTACTACAGGCGCCTTCAGGAAAAACGGGACACACTGGAGTTTGAAATTGACGGGGTTGTTTTTAAAGTAAACGATCTGTCGCAGCAAGCGGCCCTTGGAATGACGACCCGGGCCCCCCGCTGGATGGTGGCCTTTAAATTTCCGGCCCGACAGGAAACAACCCGAATTCTGGATATCGGATTTCAGGTGGGCCGAACCGGAATTGTGACGCCGGTCGCCAAATTGCAGCCCGTTCAGATCAGCGGCGTAACCGTTTCGCGAGCCACGCTTCACACCTTTGATTTGCTGAAACAGAAGGACATCCGGGTGGGCGATTGGGTTCTCGTGGAACGGGCGGGCGATGTGATTCCGGAGGTGGTGAAGCCCATTCCCGAACGCCGCACGGGAGAGGAAAAAACGGTGGAACCGCCCACACATTGTCCGGTGTGCGGGGCTCCGCTGGAGAAAGAAGGTGCATACTATTTTTGCCCGAACATGAATTGTCCGGCTCAGGTGAAGGGACGCATTCTTCACCTGGTGTCGAAACGGGCCTTCGACATCAACGGCCTGGGCGATAAAATTGTGGATCAGCTCATGGAGGCCGGACTTTTAACCTCCGTTGCGGATGTGTTTTATCTCAAAAAAGAGGATCTGCTCGGATTGGAACGCTGGGCGGAGAAATCGGCTCAGAATTTGATGGATGAAATTGAAAAGAGCAAGACCATTTCATTTGATCGATTTCTCTACGCCCTGGGGATCCGGCATGTGGGCGAATTTGTATCGCGGTTATTGGCTGAAAAATTCCCTGATCTGGATGCTTTGAAAACGGCCACAGAAGAAGATCTCATGGAAATTCAGGGGATCGGCCCGGAAGTGGCACGGAGCATTGTGGATTTCTTTTCCGTGGATCAAAACCTGAAAACAATTGACCGGATGTTTCAGGCGGGCGTTACCCTTGTGTATCCGGAAAAGGAGGAAGAGAAGCCCCAGCCCCTGGCCGGTAAAACCTTTGTGTTCACAGGGGCGCTTCGGAACCACACCCGGGATGAAGCAAAGGCTCTGGTGGAATCGTTGGGTGGAAAAGTAAGCAACAGCGTGAGCCGAAAAACCGATTATGTGGTGGTAGGCGAAGACCCCGGCTCCAAGTACGATAAAGCCCGGCAATTGGGGGTAACCCTTCTTAACGAAGAGGAATTTGAAAGATTAATTGAGACGGGTGTAAACCAAGATTGATAAAATGTCTTTCCACTTCTTTCGGCAGATGTTGGGAAGCAAGAGCCTAAAATCAGGAGGGTCATCATGTCTGAATCAGCATATAAACCCGTTCGCGCACCCAGGGGGAATCAGCTTCATTGTAAGGGCTGGCATCAGGAAGCAGCCATGCGGATGCTCATGAACAATCTGGATCCGGAGGTGGCGGAAAAGCCCGAAGAACTGATTATTTACGGAGGCAGCGGAAAAGCCGCCCGCAATTGGGAGGCCTACCACGCGATCGTGAGAAGTTTGCAGGATCTGGAGAATGATGAGACGCTCCTGGTCCAATCCGGTAAACCCGTGGGGATTTTTCGGACCCACGAAATGGCTCCCCGCGTGTTGATTGCCAATTCGCTGCTGGTTCCGGCCTGGGCCACCTGGGACGAATTCCGCCGTTTGGAGGCTCTGGGACTGATCATGTACGGACAAATGACGGCGGGCAGCTGGATTTACATCGGTACACAGGGTATTTTGCAGGGAACGTACGAGACCTTCGCGGCAGCGGCCAAAAAGCACTTTGGCGGGGATCTCAGCGGAAAACTGCTGGTAACCGGTGGAATCGGCGGCATGGGCGGGGCTCAGCCTCTGGCGGCTACGATGAACGGGGCCGCATTTTTGGGAATCGAAGTGGACCGCGCCCGGATTGAAAAACGCCTCAAAACCGGCTACCTGGATCGCATGGAAACGGATCTGGACAAAGCCCTCAGGATTGTAATGGATGCACGGGAGAAAAAGCAGGCCGTTTCGGTGGGTCTCCTGGGAAATACGGCCGATGTGATCCCTGAACTGGTGCGCCGTGGAATCGTGCCCGATGTGCTGACCGACCAGACCTCCGCCCACGACGCCCTGAACGGCTACGTGCCCAACGGAATTCCTTACGAAGAGGCACTAAAACTTCGAAAAAGCGATCCGGAAACCTATCAGAAAATGGCCTACGAATCCATGGCCCGGCACGTGGAAGCCATGCTGGAATTGCAGAAACGCGGGGCCGTTACATTCGATTACGGCAACAACATTCGCGGACAGGCAAAAAAGGCGGGCGTTGACAATGCATTTGATATTCCTGGATTTGTTCCCGAATATATCCGCCCGCTCTTCTGTGAGGGCAGGGGACCCTTCCGGTGGGCAGCCCTTTCGGGCGATCCGGAGGACATCTACAAAACGGATGAATTGGTTCTAAAATTATTTCCGGAGGATCAGGTGTTGAAGCGCTGGATTACGCTGGCCCGGGAAAAGGTACACTTTCAGGGTCTGCCGTCCCGCATTTGCTGGCTGGGTTACGGCGAACGCGACAAATTTGCTCTGGCCATGAATGAAATGGTGGCCAGGGGTGACTTAAAGGCTCCTATTGTGATTGGGCGCGATCATCTGGATACAGGGTCGGTGGCGTCCCCCTACCGAGAAACCGAGGGCATGAAAGACGGCAGCGATGCCATTGCCGATTGGCCGATTTTGAACGGTCTGCTTAATGCCATTTCGGGTGCGTCCTGGGTGTCTGTCCACCATGGCGGTGGTGTGGGCATTGGTCTGGCGATTCACGCCGGCCAGGTAAGTGTGGCCGACGGGACGCCGGAGGCGGCCGAGCGATTGAAGCGCGTGCTGACCAATGATCCCGGCAGCGGCATTGCCCGGCACGTGGATGCCGGTTACGAGGAAGCGATTTCGTTTGCGAAATCACACGGTGTGAAAATACCGATGATGAAATAAAATCATCTTTTCGTTGCTGCGACTGCGCGGCTGAAAAAATTCAGTAATGCCCTTTGTTTGTTGTGAGGGGAAAAATAGTGGCTTCTCATTCGTTTGCTTCCCGAAAGCCTGTTTGGCCACGTCGATCCTTTTGCGGGGATGTCCGTTTTGCAGGCCAATTGGCTTTTGGGAAGCATCTTCCCCCTGAACCTTCCTAACTTTTTGGCTTTTTCACTTGCAACTTAGTCATAAATTCAATATATTTTTAGGTTCATTAAAAACAGACAATAATAATTTTATTTGATGGTAACAAAACGATAAGCGAAAATGCCGGAAGCGACCTGTATCATCGAAAATGCCCGTCAGATCATTCGATTTGAAAACGCCCCCAAAAAATCCGATGGGGTTATGGGCTGGGATTTTCAGGTTCTGAAAGATTCTGCCATTGCCATTCAGGAAGATCGCATCGCAGCCGTAGGAAACCAGGCGGATATTCGCGAAAAGTGGGCGGGCAAAGGGACAAAAATCATTGACGCTGCCGGAAGGATTGCTTTACCCGGATTTGTGGATTCTCACACGCATCCCGTTTTTATGAACACGCGGGAACGGGAATTTGAAATGCGCCTGCAGGGCCGATCCTATGAAGACATTGCTGCCGCCGGAGGGGGAATTCGCGCCAGCATTCAAGCCGTCCGAAAGGCTTCAAAAGAGGACTTGCTGAAAAAGGTGCTCCGTCGGATGGATCGGTTTCTGGAATTGGGAACAACCACCGTGGAAGCCAAGAGCGGGTATGGGTTGTCTTACGAATCGGAGATCAAATCCCTTGAAGTTTTAAGGGAAGCCGATCGTACGCATCCCGTGACAATTGTGCCGACATTTCTTGGGGCGCACGAAATGCCGGATGAGTACCGCCACAATCGGGAGGACTACATCCGCTTGCTGACGGATGTCCTGATTCCAGCCGTGGCCAAAAATCATCTGGCAAAATTCTGTGATGTTTATTGTGAACAGGGGGTTTATTCTCCGGCAGAAACACTGAAAATTTGTGTCGCTGCACGCGAAGCCGGGTTGGGGCTAAAAATTCATGCCGATCAATTTCATGCGATCGGCTGTACGGAACTGGCGGCTGAATTGGGCGCCCTGTCTGTGGATCATCTGGAACAAGTCACCCCAAATGGAGTTGAAAAACTACGGAAATTCGGGAGTGTGGCCACCCTGTTGCCGGGTTCCGTATTTTTTATTGGGTCTGCAACCTATCCTCCGGCCCGCCGGCTTATTGAGGCGGGGGTTCCGGTTGCGCTGGCAACGGACTTTAATCCGGGCAGCAGTATGACACAGTCCATGGCGCTGATGACAACGTTTGCCGGAATTTACATGAAAATGACGCCTGCCGAAGCACTTGTGGCGGCCACTATTCACGGGGCAAAGGCACTTCGGATGGAAAATGAAATCGGCAATCTTGCCGTCGGTTACAAAGCGGATATTGTTTTGTGGGATGCGGACGATTACCGAATGATTCCGTATTATTTTGGGGGGAATCTCGTTAGTACCGTAATTAAGTCAGGTCAAATTGTCTACGGCCGTTTGAAAAATTAGAGGACATTTATGAAACACGCAAAATATGGATTCATTTTGGGTCTGATCGGATTAATGGTGGTGGGATGTCAAAATCAGAAGAACCCGCTTTCAATTAGTGTGCTCCAGAGACAAAATCCGGGGGTGGAGAAAAGGGTTGTTATTCAGAAATTAGATCAGTTTCAAACCGAACCTGTGGACGTACAGATGGGCCGAAGCTCGGCTCTGTATATAGGTACGGCCGGGGGATATTCCTCATCGATTTTGCTCAAGTTCAGTTCGTTCGGAACCATTCCCGATACAGCTACAATCGACAAAGTGATTTTGCGGTTTAAACCCTTTGAGGTATTAAATCCTGCCAAAAAAACCTTCATGACGGTAAACGTGTACCCGGCTCAATCAGATTGGCAGGAGCGAGAGGTTAAACTCGGGGACTTGGCCACCGTTCCTCTTGGAACGCCTGTTATTTCCGCAGAATTAACCCCACAAACCGATGCGTATGATTCACTTTTGATCCCGCCGGATTTGGTCAAAGGATGGAAGGATTCCACTATTGAAAATAACGGACTTCTTCTCACATCGCCCACCGATGCATTTATTAAGGGCTTTTATGCCAGAGAAAGTACGAGTCCCCCGGTGTTGTTTGTGTTCTTTCAGAGGAACGGTTCTCCTGACAGCGCTTTCGTAACCTGCGAAAAAGATGTCTCACTTCCGAAGGATAACCAGGGAGATATTCTGGGCTTGCTGAAGAATCCTTTGATGATTGGTGATGGAATTGGCTTTGCAGCATCCCTGAAATTTACCCTTCCCGATCTCCCGACCGATGCCACCATTCATCGGGCCACATTGCGCCTGGCCATTGACACAACGGCGTCTCTTTTATCGGCTAACCGCTCCTATTCGCTGACAAAAGCCATGATGAAAGATGAAGGCGGCGTTTTGCAGCCGGACAGTACGGAGATCGATTCCACAAGCCTTTCCACCAGCCGCGATCATCTATCAGTGGATGTAACCAATTTTGTGCAAAAGTGGGTGTCCGGAAAACACGCGAACAACGGGCTTCGATTGGCTCCCAGGTACTTTGGTCTGGATATTTTTCGTGCCGTATTTTTTACGGATAAATCGGATTCTGTTCTTAAACCCACCGTTTTGATTTATTATTCGCTACCAGCTCAGAAGTAGGAGGAAATACGTGTTACGATTCAAATATGTCAGCAGTTTTCTTATTGTTTTCTTGTTAGGAATCTCATCCGTCCATGCCGACGATTTTGATTCCGTTTATTCTCTTCGTGGGCTTGGAATTAGCCGCTATGTGGTTGGGCCTCAGGCCACGGGCATGGGAGGAGTGTCCCTGTCTCTTCTGGATCCCCGATATTTAAATACACTGAATCCTGCTCAATTTGGGGCTCTTCTGGATGTTCGTACCAGTGCCAGTTTTCTTTTTCAACGATTGAACGTTTCAGCCAACGAAGGAAATTTTAAAAGCTATTATTCCAATTTTAACTCAATGGCCGCCGGTTTTCCGATTAAAAGAAACATTGGCATCCAATTCGGAATCGTCCCGGAAACGGTCTCGCAATTTCGTCTGGAAAGCGCCGAGCATATCGGCGATGTGACCTACACAAAATCGGTTGAGAAAAAAGGCGGGATGAATACGTTTTATCTTGGAACCGGCTTTAGAATTCTGCCTCATATCTATTTGGGGACTCGGGTTGATTTTTTATTCGGGAAAATTGCCGAAATCTGGAAACTGGATTTCACGGATCCCACCTTCCGGGATGGAAAGAATACGTACAATACAAAAGTGTGGGGGCTCAATGCCGGCGTGGGTGCCCTTATCCGGCCCGCTCATTGGCTTTCCGTGGGAGCTTCCTACTGGCCTACCCGCACCATGCACATGCGCCTTGAACAAAGATACAGCCAGCCGCAGATCATAACGTCCACTTCAAAGGACTGGACCTATCCATCCAAATACGGTGTGGGTTTTAGTGTAAAACTCAAGAATCGGTGGCTTTTTGGCGCAGATTACTGGGCACAACAATGGTCAAAATTTGCAATTAACGGACAGGCAGACCCCGATATGACCGATGAACGCCGGCTGTCGTTAGGTGCGGAGCTGGGCGGAAACAAGGATGTGTTTTCTCCGTTTTTAAAACAGATTTCTCTGCGTGCTGGTTTTTACACCCACACACTGAATGTTTTGGGATTTCAGGGAAACGAAAAAGTGATTGAAAATGTGGGGACATTCGGCTTTGGCTTCCCCTTCGGAAAGGGAAGAGGCTCCATCGATTTTGCTTTTGAAGCCGGAATGCGCGGCCATCTTTCTGCCAATTCATATAAAGAATCTATTTTTCGACTGAAAATCTTTGTAACAGGCGGGGAAAGATGGTTTGTGAGAGTTAAAAAGTAGAATAAAACGGGTTCACCCCGGTAAATTGTGGTACGGGTACAGGAACATTTACTAAAAACAGACAACAAATGGTACAGGGCAAAAGAGCCGATTCGCAGGGTTTTGAAGCATTTTATTTTTTATGTCATTGCCGTAATTCATTGGGGTGATGTTTCATAACTTAAAAAAATACTTGACTTTTGGTGTTTTTTTTATTAAAATTTCCCTTGAATTTTGTGGCGATTGATCGGGTTTGGCCGAATGGTTGTTAAAGACCGTGTGGCTGAATCGCAGCAAATATTTTGAGGGATTATTCAAATAACGAAGGAGGAAAGATCGTGGGACGGGCAAACGAAAAAAAGAGGACTGTCTGGAGTTTGGTTGTGGGAATAGTGGCAGCACTCACTCTCTATGTTGGAATTTTCTGGGGATGCGCGCCACAACAAACGGTGAACAAAGGAATGTCAGCGGCTCGTAAAAAGGCTATTGAAGATTCCTTGAGAAAGGCTCAGCAATTTGAAATATTGAAAAGCTGGAGCTCGGGATACGAGTATTACAAGAATAAGTCCTACAAGGATGCCAAAAAGTACTTCTGGAAAGTTATCCGGATGGACACAGCCATGGCGTATGCCGACACCTTCCATTACAAGGACATTTTTGCCCGTCTGGCGAATTGCTATGTTCAGGAAAATAAGCCGGACAGCGCTCAACTGGCCTACACCATGGGGCTGAAATTTTTTCCCAATGATGTCTATTTGCATGAAAGTTTGGGCTATATTTTGCGCGGTAAGGGGCAGCTGAAAAAAGCTGCTGAGCAGTATGAAAAGGCCGTTCAACTGAATCCCAAAAAAGCGGAAGACTGGAAGATTCTGGGCGAAATATATGTGAAGCTAAACGATACGGAGAACGCTATTCGCGCTTACGAGAAATACACCGCCATGAAACCCCATGATCGAAAAGCCCTGGAGGTTCTCTCAATTCTATATAAAGAAAGCGGCCGCGAGGAGGAGGCCATTGCCAAAAAGGAGGAGATCCTTAAAAATAGCCCGAACGATGTTACCCTGATGTTGCAATTGGGAAAGGCTTACACCAATCGTGGCGATTTGGAAAAAGCACGCGATATGTATTTAAGGGTGTTGTCCATTGAGCCGGAGAACAAGATTGCTCTTTCCTTGTTGGGCTATGTGTATATGAATTTGGAGAATTACTCAGAGGCCATTAAAATCTATAAAAAGCTTCAAAAATTAGAGCCCAAAAATCCTGAGATTTTCTGTAATATTGCGTCCGCCTATCGGATGAAAAAACAATACAAAATTGCGAAGAATTATGTGCGAAAAGCGATTTCAATCGATCCGAAATATGGATTGGATTACATAACGATGGCCCAGATTTACGAAGCCTCTGCCGGCGATTGCATCAACCAGAAAGGCGGGAAAGTGGATTTCGACGACAAGCTGGTGTACGAAAAGGCCTACAATGAATACAAGAAGGCTCTGCGCGATCCCCAATATGCGGATTTGGCTCAACGTCGAATGGATGCCATTCGTTCCATGCTCCCGACGAAAGAGGATCGGTTCTTTAACAAGGGCAAAAAAGAACCAACCAGTAAGTGTTACAAGTGGATTTACTAATGGCTGATATCTCAATCGCCGTGGGATCGGACCATGCGGGCTTTGAGTTAAAAGAGGCCATTCGAGAGTATTTGGAATCGCTCAACCTATCGGTCAAGGATTTTGGAACGTTTACGACAGATTCTGTAGACTACCCGGATTTCGCCTATGCCGTGGCATCGGCTGTGGCGAAAGGAGAATTTGACCGGGGTATCTTGATTTGCGGTACGGGAATTGGGATGTCCATTGTGGCCAATAAGGTAAAGGGGATCCGGGCGGCAGAATGCACGACATCCTATTTGGCCGAGATGAGCCGCCGCCACAATAATGCCAATGTTCTGACCCTGGGCGGGCGGGTTCTTTCTGCAGAAGAAGCACAAACCATTGTGCGGGTGTGGCTGGAAACCCCTTTTGAGGGAGGACGCCACCAGCGGAGGATAGACAAAATCCATTATTTAACGGGAATGTAAATAAAAGAGGAACTCCTGTGCAGCTTTTAAAGGAAGTTGATCCGGAAATCTACGACGCGATTCTAAATGAAACGCATCGCCAGAATGATAAGCTTGAGCTAATCGCATCGGAGAATTTTGTGAGTCCGGCCGTTTTGCGGGCCATGGGCAGCATCATGACGAATAAATACGCCGAGGGGTACCCGGGCAAGCGTTACTACGGGGGCTGTGAGTTTGTGGATGTGGCGGAAAATCTGGCACGAGAACGCGCCAAACAACTTTTTGGAGCGGTCCATGCCAATGTACAGCCTCATTCGGGCACGCAGGCCAATATGGCGGTTTATTTTTCGTTGCTGAATCCCGGGGAAACCCTGATGGGAATGAATCTGGCGCACGGGGGCCATCTTTCCCATGGGAGTCCCGTTAATTTTTCAGGACGTTATTACAGAGTGGTTGCCTACGGCGTGGATGAATCAGGCTTTATCGATATGAATCAGGTGGAGGATGTGGCCAAAAGGGAAAAGCCCAAAATGATTATGACGGGTGCCAGTGCCTATTCCCGCGAAATCGATTTTAGGGCGTTTCGTGAAATTGCCGATCGCGTGGGTGCAAAATTAGTTGCGGACATTGCCCATCCGGCGGGTCTGGTGGCCGCAGGACTGATTCAAAGTCCGATTCCGTATGCCCATGTGGTGACCACAACCACCCACAAAACCCTTCGCGGGCCGCGCGGAGGAATGATTTTGCTGGGTGCAGATGGCGAGAACGATCTGGGAATTACCACTCCCAAGGGTCGTATTAAACGTTGGTCGGAAGTGATTGACAGCAATGTCTTTCCCGGAAGCCAGGGCGGTCCGCTGATGCACGTGATTGCAGCCAAAGCGGTGGCCTTTAAAGAAGATTTGCAGCCCTCGTTCAAGGACTACGCCCGGCAGATTATTGCCAATGCAAAGGCTATGGCTGATGAATTTATAAAACGAGGATACACGGTTGTTTCAGGCGGCACAGATACCCATCTTATGCTGTTGGATTTGTCCAATCGTTCCATTACCGGAAAAGAAGCCGAGAAGGCCCTGGAACAGGCCGGAATTACCGTAAACAAAAATATGGTTCCATTTGATAAGCAGAGCCCGTTTGTGACCTCCGGCATTCGGATAGGAACCCCGGCGCTGACTACCCGCGGAATGAAGGAAAACGAGATGCGGTATATTGCCGGACTGATTGACCGGGTTCTTCTAAATCTTGGAAAGGATGCCGTATATCGGGACGTTTTCGGAGAGGTTCAGGACCTTTGCCGGAAATTTCCTTTGTATGAGCTCCCGGAGTAAAATTCAGTTGCACGACCAGCTCTTAAAGAAAAGATTTTTATGAGATGTCCCTTTTGCGGTGAAGATAATGATCGAGTACTGGACTCACGCAGTAGTGAAGATGGGCGGGTGGTACGCCGCCGCCGCCAGTGTCAGTCCTGTGAACGCAAGTTTACAACCAAGGAGTACATCATCGACCTGCCAATTATGGTCATTAAGTCCGATGGCCGGCGGGAATCCTTTGCGCGCGATAAACTCCTGAGAGGAATTGAAATTGCGTGCAGTAAACGCCCCATTCCAAGGCAGAAAATTGAAGAAGTTGTGGAAAAAGTGCAGGGGCAAATTCAGGATTTATATCAAAAAGAGGTTTCTTCCAAGCAAATTGGCGAATTTGTGAGCCAGCATTTAAGGGAATTAGACGAAGTTGCGTATGTTCGCTTTGCGTCGGTTTATCGCAAATTTCAGGATACGGAAGAATTCCTGAAAGAGCTTCAAAGCTTGATCCGAAAAAGCAAGTAAGTGCTAAGATTGTGGCGGTGGCAGCGGAGGAAAACGTTTTTTATGCGTATATTATAGATTGTTTTTATAACGTCGTGTCAAACCAATTTGTCCCACCCAAAAGCTGCAGAGCCACACAACTGTCCCAAACAAAGATATTATGCGGGGGATAGGTTTATTTTGTGCAAAAATACCATACAATGCAATTGCAAGAAGCCCGAATGGTACAATGTGCATGCATTTTATTTTACAGGAAATGAAGTCGTTGTCATTGACGACATTTCTGGGCAAAGGTTTTTAAGGCAGACTCACATAAGAAAAAAACATCGTGTTCCGCCCGCAGTGCGTGTCAATCCGTAATCAGGCACCGGCAGGCGGAATCCCTTTGTGCGATACGATATGGCCAGGCATTTGCGCGCGGACAACTGTGGGATTCTGACCGATTTGAGGAGAAGTTTTATGCTTGGATTTAAAGAGCGAACGTTTCACGGCGGGGCACATCCTCCTGAAGCGAAAAAATATACGGAAAAGAAACCGATAGAAAAAATGCCGGCTCCCGAACAGGTTGTCATCCCCCTGCAGCAGCATATCGGTGCGCCTACGGAACCGCTGGTAAAGGTGGGTGATCGGGTAAAAATCGGTGATCGCCTGAGTGAGCCCAAGGGATTTGTTTCAGTCCCGGTGCATGCGTCGGTTTCAGGAAAGGTTGTAAAAATTGCAGAAATGCCGCATCCTCTGGGGAAAAAGGTTCTTTCAATTATTATTCAGAACGACGGCGAAGATGCTTTTTCAGAGGCCGTGCGGCCGGATGAAAACTACATGGACCTTTCGCCTGAGGAGATGAGGAAAAGGATTCAAATGGCCGGGATTGCCGGAATGGGAGGGGCAACATTTCCCACGCATGTGAAACTTTCTCCACCGGCGGAAAAGCCCATTGATACGCTTATCATTAATGGCGCCGAATGTGAGCCTTATCTGACGGCAGATCATCGGACGATGGTTGAGTTTTCCGAAGAAATCGTGGCAGGGATAAAGATTATTCAAAAAATACTGGGCGTTAAAAGGACTATCATCGCTATTGAAAAAAACAAACCGGATGCCATTAAAAAAATGCGGGGAGTGACCCGAAACGATTCCAGCATAGACGTAATTGCCTTAAAGGTGAAATATCCGCAGGGAGCCGAAAAACAGCTGATTAAAGCGATCACGAATCGGGAAGTTCCCACGGGGGGCCTGCCGATGGATGTGGGATGTCTGGTTCAAAATGTGGGGACAACCCGGGCCATTTACGAGGCCCTGGCCAGAGGGAAACCTCTTTATGAACGCGTCACCACCGTAACCGGCCCGGGAATCAAAGAACCCAAAAACCTGATTGTTCGAATTGGAACACTGTTCAAAGATGTCATTGCGTATTGCGGCGGTTACAGGGAGGATGTGTCTAAGTTAATCATGGGCGGCCCTATGATGGGGCTGGCCCAGCACACGGATGACGTACCGGTAATTAAGGGCACATCCGGCCTTTTGCTTTTAACGGAAAAATATGTCCGCGTGGCCGATCCGATGCCGTGTATCGGATGCAACCGATGCGTGGACACCTGTCCCATGCATCTGGTGCCCACAACTTTAGCTGAATTCGCTGATTTTAAGCGCTATGTCGAAGCCGAAAAATGGGGAATAATGGATTGTATTGAATGCGGTACGTGCACATTTGTTTGTCCGGCCAAACGCCATTTGTTGCAGTCGATCCGGTTTGGGAAATACGAGATTAATCTCCAAAAACGAAAAGCGAGCTAACTGTGGTTCTGCGGGTCTAAGGATTAGGAAGGGATTATGGACAAATTATTTCGAGTTTCTTCATCACCCCACGTTCTTGACAGGGACAATGTTTCAAAAATTATGATTTATGTGATATTGGCCCTGCTTCCTTCCCTAATTGGGGGCACATATTTTTTCGGCTGGCGGGCTTTATGGGTGACCGCGTTGACGGTTCTGTCGTGCGTAGTCACGGAGGCCGTTGTGCAGAAAATGATGAATCGACCGGTAACCATTACCGACTGGAGTGCTGTAGTAACCGGAATTCTGCTGGCATTTAATATGCCGTCAAATGTCCCTTTTTATTTGCCGATTGTCGGGGGAGTTTTTGCGATTGCCATTGCGAAACAGGCGTTTGGGGGTCTGGGTTTTAACCCGGTAAACCCGGCGCTCGCTGCCCGTGCCTTTTTGCTGGCGTCCTGGCCTATTGACATGACCGTATTCAAAGTGGCTCCTCGGGGAGGAACCCTGTCCGGCATCGACGCCATTACAACCGCCACCCCTCTGAATGTGATGAAACAATCCCTGGATATCTTGAAACACCAGTCCAATTATGCGGTGGAAAAGGTCAGTCAGGCTCAATCGGCAATCCTGCAGTTGAAGGAAGCCTACGGCCATCTTTTTTGGGGAAATGTGGGTGGCTGTCTGGGTGAAACGTCTGCTTTCCTGATTTTACTGGGGGCTGCTCTTTTGATGTACAAACGCATTATTGATTGGCGGATTCCGTTTAGCTATCTTTTTACGGTCGCCGTACTTGCCTGGATGTTTGGGGGGCCCAGCGGCCTGTTTTCAGGCGATTGGATTTTTCACCTCCTGGCGGGCGGCGTTATGCTGGGGGCATTTTTTATGGCAACAGATATGGTTACCTCTCCCCTGACACCTTCTGGAAGAATCTATTTCGGAGTCGGCGCCGGCATTCTGACGGTGATCATCCGGCTCTGGGGAGGGTACCCGGAAGGGACCTCCTACTCCATTTTACTGATGAATTTAACCGTTCCCCTTCTCAATCGCTACACCCGTCCCCGAATTTTCGGTGAGAGGAGGAGAAAATGAAGGATTTTTTCAAACTGCCTGCTGTACTAACCCTGACAGCCATCATTGCCGCCGGCGCTCTGGCGTACGTGTTTAATGTTACCAAACCCAGAATCGATGCCCAGAAACGCCTTGTAATGGAACAGTCATTAAAACAGGTTTTGCCCTCCGCCAATACAGGGGTCCTGATTCCTGTGAAAAAAGGGGGGAAAATAGAATATTACAAGGGATACGCTTCACCCGACACAACCCATCTGGCAGGATACATCATTATTTCTTCTGCCCACGGGTATTCCAGCGAAATTGAAGTAATGGTTGGAGTGGATACGAGCTGGGCTATTCAGGGCATTAAAATTCTTTCCCAGGCCGAGACCCCCGGCCTTGGGGCGAAGATTACGGAAATCAAATACGGCGAAAAATCTCCGTGGTTTCAACGGCAGTTTATCGGGAAAAAGGGCGGTAATTTGGCCGTTGACAAGGACGGCGGGCAGATTAAAAGTGTAACCGGGGCGACCATTTCTTCCCGGGCGGTAACACGAGCCGTAAATCTGGGGATTAAACGATTGCAGAAGTTACTGGGAAAAACGCCATCCGAAAATTTACAGCTGAGTCTGATTTTTTAATTGAGGGAGTTTGGCAATGTCGTTGATCAAAGAATTTACCAAAGGGATTTATAAAGAAAATCCCACGTTTCGAATGGTTCTGGGAATGTGCCCGACACTGGCTGTGTCAAATACGCTCCAGAACAGTGTGGGAATGGGTGTTGCCGTTATTTTTGTGCTGACCAGTTCGAATTTTTTGGTGTCTTTGATTCACCCTTGGGTTCCTTCAAAAATCAGGATTCCGATTTACATTACGGTTATTGCCACATTTACGACTATTGTCGATCTGGTTATGGCCGCCTACACCCCCGGCTTACACAAGGCATTGGGAATTTTTATTCCTTTGATCGTCGTGAACTGTATTATTCTGGGACGCGCTGAAGCATTTGCCGGAAAGAACAGCGTCCTTCCCTCCATCATGGATGGATTGGGAATGGGACTTGGGTTTACACTGGCCCTCTCGCTTTTGGGCTTTACGCGGGAATTAATTGGAAACGGAACGCTCTGGGGGATTCCGGTACTGGGAACCTCTTACCACCCCATGTTGATCATGATTCTGCCTCCGGGTGCTTTTCTGGTTCTGGGACTGTATATGGCACTGCTTAATTATTTCGATCGCAAACGAGCCGTCTTGTAAATTTGGAGGAATGATGGAACTCAGAACATTATTGATTATATCCATTGCGTCTATTTTTGTGAACAATTTTGTTTTAAATCGATTTTTGGGCATCTGCCCGTATATGGGCGTTTCCAAGGAAATAAGCTCGGCTCTCGGAATGGGATTTGCCGTCATTTTTGTCATGACCCTGGCTTCATTTGTCACCTGGCTGATTTACGTGTACCTGCTCGAACCGGCGTCAACCAATGTGTTTTTTCATATCTTCAGCCTGAAACATCCCCCTGACCTGACGTTTTTGCGCACCATCGCGTTTATTCTGGTGATTGCAGCGCTTGTGCAGTTTGTTGAAATGGTGGTACAAAAATCGGCCCCCGGCCTGTACAAGGCTCTGGGAATCTATTTGCCACTCATTACAACAAATTGCGCTATTTTGGGTGTGACGGTTTTGAATATCAACGATTCCCTGAATTTGTTGGAAAGCATTACTCAGGGATTTATGAGCGGCGTTGGGTTTACCCTGGCTCTTGTGCTGATGGCGGGTATTCGTGAAAAACTGGATTCAGCCCGCATTCCGGAATCGTTTAAGGGAACTCCCATTGCGTTCATTACGGCCGCTCTGATGTCGATTGCTTTTCTCGGATTTGCCGGGTTACGGCTGTAAATCCGTTTTAAAAAGAGAGAGCATACATAAACGGATATTTCAGATGCACTCAGTTGAGTTCTTCTCCTTTGGGTTACGATTCCTGAAAGGGCAATTTCCCCGACGACTATCGCACAGGCACCGAGTTCCGACCGACCGCTGGTGATTCACAACTGTCCGTTTGGAAAAATATTCAACCCGGATTTGGAAAATCGCAAAAATACCCTGTCGCGATGGGCCCGCAGGCCTTCATCGACGGGGAACCGTGTCACCTTTTTCTCATGGTTTAAACTAAACTGCCGATAATAATTATACGATAAGCTCATACACCAGATCGGGGTAATCTTTTCCCGTTAGGTCTTTTGGATGCCCGTCTTTTCAACGGCCTATTCTCTGTTTGCCTTACGGTCTGGCACCGAAAACGTACGTTTGATTCAACTTCGGAAAATGGGCAACACACTAAACTGCATTTGCAGGATAGGGTCTCGTCGCGCCTGTGCCTTTCCGGCCCCGGGAGTCACGGCGGAGCGGGATAATGCCCAAAATTAATTGCAGCGGATAAAAAAGCAATTCATGAAAACATTACGATCAAAATTGAGACGCTTTACAAGACCCTCCCTGTTTGGAGTATTTTTTGTCAGTTTCCTTTTGCTTATGTTTTTTCCTCTGCTGCTCAGCCACTTCATTGAGAATCAAACCGTGGGAAAACATGAAAAGGGCCTGTCTTCGGATATCTATCAATTTATTGATAATACAAAAAAGTCTGAAATCCATAAAACTCTGAAAGAAATGGGAGTAAAACTGGAGTTTGCCTTCAGTGATGTCAACCGGGCCTTGCAAACCATGTGTACGCTGTATCCCTTCTGGGAAGAAACGGCCATGAATTTGTCCCGGGCCCCCACCGAAGTAAATACAAAAAATGTCATTGATTTTTCCACGAAACTGACCCAGCTCCTTTTTTCGGTTCGTTCTCTTTCAAAATACACCTCGCAATTTGCCATCCTTAATCAGAAAAACGACATTGTCGCAAAAGAGCCGCCGAACAGCCGGATCATAAATCAGTTGCCCGTTGCAGTGATATTGGATTCTCAACCCGATTCCATTAAAAAACAGATATCGGAAGGGGCCATTTATTGGGTTGATTTAAGTGATTATGAGCCGGAATCTCCGGGATATATGCTTGCCATGAAAACATTCCGGATGAATGGCGAAAAAAATACCGCCCTGCTTGTATTTAATTTTAAGGCCTTGCTCGAAGACATTACCCCCGTTCGTCACACCCTGTCCGGAACCTTTTTTATCTTGGATCCGTTACAAAAGACAGTTGTCCTGTTTTCGCATTTATCCGGAGGGCCGTTTACCTGGCAGCGATTGTCATTGGATCGGATAAAGGCTGATAAAAAAAGAATATTTCAAAAAATTCTGAAAACAAATGACCGCCTGTTTCATGAACAGAACGATTCACTTGAGTTTTTTGCGCGCCGGCAAGACCTGTTTTCATGGCGGACGGGGTTGTTTTTTAAGTCAGATGCCTATTTTTTGCCCATTGAGGCAAAATGGAAAATGCATGATCGCCTGCGAAAAAAATCCTTGAATGAATTTAAATATTTTCTCTTTTTTCTGGCCTTCGTGCTCTTTATAATCAGCGGGCTGATGGCACGGATTTTTCAGCGTCCCCTACAACGGCTGATAGATGCGGCACAAAGAATCAAAAGCGGCCAAATTCAACAAAAAATTCCACCGGGGCGAATAAAAGAGTTTTCACAATTGATTGATGCGTTTAATGATATGTCTGTTAAGCTTCATACGTCATTACAAAAATTGTCTCATTCAGAAAATCGGTACCGGGCCCTTGTGGAAGAAGCCGGAGAGGCTATTCTTGTGTTTTCTTCGGATGGTAAAGTTGTAACGGCCAATCACGCCTGTTCCGAGCTTCTGGTCATTCCGCCGGAAGAGTTGGCCCAAAAAAATGTGAGTGACATCTTTTCCAATCTGCCGTTTTTGGAATATACCACGCAGAAAAAAACAAACATCCCGCTGGAGCTAACCTATCGTCAGCCGGGCGGAAAACTGCTTCGGATCCAGGTAAAACCCACCAGAATTGAACTTCAGGAAAAGGTATTTTATCAGGTAATTATCCACAATCTCACGCAACAGAAGGAATTTGAGCAAAAACTGGTTGAGCAAAATCGGTTTTTAAGCCTGACCAACGCGATTACGGGGCTCATTCTTTCCCGCAATTCTCTTCAGGAGATTTATGAAACCAGCCTTCACCTGCTGATGGAAGCACAGAATGCCGTTTTGGGATTGATTTATTTGTTCGATCCATCAACAGAATCGTTTTCGCTGGTCTATTCGATTGGTACAAGTGAAAAATGGATTGAAGAAATCCAAACGATAGATAAGCACAGCATGACGTATGAAGTGATCAAATACAAAAAACCGGTTTATGTAGAAGATATACTGTCCGATTCCAGATTGAGTCCCAAATTCAGAACCCGTTATTTTGAAGAACTGGGTATCCAGGGCTTTATGGGAATCCCGCTTTTATCGGAGGGTATTCCCTTTGGTGTGATTTCACTGGGGCTGCCCGGGAAAACGCATCTGAACGACAATAAAAAATGGTTTTTGGAATCCGTCGGTGCCCAAATTGGATTGGTGATCCGGCATTTTACATCGGTACAGTTGGAAACGAAACGGGCCACTCAATTGGATTTGCTCAGCCAGGGTCTGAAAATTTGGGCGGAAACAGGGAATTTTCGCGAGGTTCTTCAAAAGAGCGTGGATTTCATTCATGATAATCTGGGCTATTGGCATGTGGCTGTTTTTTTTCTGGATAAGAAAAAAAACAGACTGAAATTGGAGGCCATTTCCGGCGGTTTGCAGGATGTCATGAAAGAGGATTACATCCAGGAATTGGGCACGGGAATTATGAGCCAGGTTATTCGGACGAAAAAAACCTATTATGCCCCCAATGCCGAAAAGGATCCCCATTATTTTAAATATCAGGATATTCAGGCAAAATCCGAATTGGCGGTTCCTTTGCGGCTCCATGATGAAATCATCGGCGTGGTGAATATTGAGGAAATGGAATATGAGGCCTTTGATTCTGTGGACATTTCTACCATTGAAGCCTTTTCCGAGCAGTTGGCCATCTATTATGAATTTGAGGAGCGCATTCGCCTGGAAAAATCCCATGCCAGACAGATGGAGCTGGTCAGTTCATTGGGTGCGATCATGAATTCCCAGCTGGATTCCATTGGTTTTATTCGTGAATTAGCGAAGGAGCTTCAGCAAAAATTCGGGCATTTTTTGGTCTCCGTCTATCTGGTCTCTGCTGAAGATAAAGATGTGTTGATTAAGGTGGCTGACAGCGGGGGGACGCCTTCCAAATGGCCTATTGGCAAAAAGGTGCCCATTGGTCAGGGATTGCTGGGGCTGGCCGCGAAAACACGGGAAATTGTTTGTGTGAACAATGTGAGCCGGGAGCCGCGGTTTATTCCCGTTGGGGAGAATATCACGGGTTCGGAACTCTGTGCCCCAATTCTTTTCCGGGATCACTTTCTGGGTGTTTTGAATATTGAAACCATGGAAACGGATGCCTTTCACGAATTTGAAATTCATGCGATTCAAACCCTGGCAAACCAGATGGCGCAGGCCATTCACAATGCCCGGCTTTATGAACAGCTGAAATATGAGAAGGGGAAAATGGACCAGATTCTCTCGGAAATGGGGGAAGGCGTGGCCATGACAGATCACCAATGGAAAGTCCTCTACCTGAATCCGGTTTTTAAGAATCAATTCCCGGCTACCCGCGTGGGCAAAGACGGGGCCCGGGTGTTTCCTTTTTTGGACGCTCTAAAAAAACATCCCGATTTTGATTTGCTTTGGGAGGGTAAACGAAATTCTCTCTTTATCGAATTTTCCCATGATGGCAAGATATTATTAATTACTGTTTCCCAGTTCCTTGATTTTGATTTTTCCAAATATTTTCTGTTTCTGGTCAAAGATATTACGGAAATCAAGCAGTACGAATCCGAAAAAATCAAGAGCGAACGGTTGACCCTGGCCATCGAAATGGCAGGCTCGATTGCCCATGAGATTAATCAGCCGCTCACAGGCATTTTAGGGTATCTGGCTCTGATTAAGGAAGATTTGAAGCCGGAGGATCCCCTGATGTCTGATCTGCAAGAGGTTGAAAAGCAGGCTGAGCGAATTAGCGATTTGGTTAAGAAATTCCGGAATGTTGTAAAAATAGAGACAAAAACATACATTGGGGACAGTAAAATAATTGACTTGGAGCAATCAACCCAAAATAATCAAGGGAAAGTTTAATGAAATCAATGGAGACCTTGAAAACGCGCATATTGGTTGTGGACGACGAAACCGTCATTTTAAATTTTTGCCAGCGCGGGCTATCAAAAGTAGGCTATGATGTTAAAACGGCCACTAATGGGGCTGAAGCTCTTCGGTTACTTGCGTCCGGCGATGTGGATATTGTTCTTTCTGATCTAAAAATGGATATTATGGACGGAATGGAACTGTTGAAATATATTAAGCGGGATTATCCCCACGTGGAAGTCATTATGATGACCGGATTTGCCAGTGTGGAAAATGCCATCGAATCCATGAAACTGGGCGCCTATGATTTCTTGCTGAAGCCTCTTAAAATTGATCAGATGCGGCTGGTGGTTAAAAAATGTGCCGAGAAGATTTCCATAAGCAAGGAGGTGAGGGAATTACGGGCCGTTAAGGAGAAATTGGAAGAGCTTCAGAAAATAAAAGATAAGTTTATTGCCATTACAAGCCACGAATTGCGAACACCGGTCACCCATGCAAAAAGTTATTTTGGTTTTCTGGAAGATGAATCCTTTTCCGAAGAAGAAAAGGCAGAGTTCAAACGCGTGATTAAAAACGCCCTTGATGATATGGAACGGATTGTACTGGATATGTTTAAGATTGCGAAAGTCGAATCCCATGAGCTAGTGCCCCATGAGAGCGTATTTAACCTGAATGAGATGATTCAGGAAGTCCTGCTGGAAACAAAAGTGGATTTGCAGGGACGCGATCTGTCCATTCGTTTCCAGCCAAATGACACCTTTTCGGATATTGTGGCCGATCGGTTTTATCTGCGCCGGGTATTGCAAGAATTGCTGACCAATGCGATTCGTTTTACACCGGATGGGGGAGAAATTCGCGTTTCGGCTGAAAAGGAAAATAAATTTTTCAAAATTACGGTCGCTGATACGGGAATCGGTATTCCGGAAAATGAATTGGGGCATATCTTTGAAAGCTTTTACGAGGTTCAGAATACCGACTATCACAGTACCTCAAAACGGGGGTTTTTAGGCGGCGGAACGGGAATTGGATTGCCCCTGATTAAGGGAATTGTAGAGGCTCACAAGGGATATATTAAGATCGAAAGTACAGAAGGAAAGGGAACCACCGTCATGGTTTTTTTACCGGAGGTTTCTTTGGACGAGCAGTAATCCATTCCGGTCAGGGCGACTGCAACCGTCTTCACCCCAATAAATTGTGGTGATTGTTCAAGGCAGCATTCAAAAATGAGTGTTTTTTAAGGCATCGTTTTTTTGTACGATCACCATAAT
>JAADHR010000128.1 GCA_013151735.1 Calditrichota bacterium
TGTGTCGTTTTTTCTTCCAATCCGAAATCGTTTAGTGCACGATTCTTACATTGACCGCTTTTTCCCCCTTCAGGTCGCTGCGGATGTCGAAAGAAACCCGCTGACCCTCCCGGAGTCCTTTGTTTTGAAGCGTAATATCCAGATCGCTGACGTGAACAAAATACTCTTCATCGTCATCGCCGAGAATGAACCCGTAACCCTTTGCAGGTTCCCACAATTTAACGGTACCGGTTTGCATGGCTTGTTCTCCTCCCATAATTCAGGTCCCCGGCAGCTCAAAGACGTGCCGGGGACGTCAACCAAAATTCTGTCAGTCCACCCATGTGGGCAGGTTGTATTTAAAGTACGGGCGCGGAATGAATCGTCTGGAAGAACGGATAATCGGATTGAACCAGGACGAATCATCAAAATTCAGTTTTTGCCAATTCTTGAATGTTCGGTCAGCGGCTTTCCAGTACACGTCCGACAAGATGGTCTCGCTTGTTCCGTCGGGGTAAAGGAGCCAGAGGTAGACATTGATTCCCGCTTTTCCGCGCGGATCGTAGCTTTTTACCTGAAAGGCCAGAAGATTTTTCCCCTGTTTCACCCGTTTGGTCAGGTCGTAAACCTTTACGTGCTGGCTGATGACCGTCATTGAGTTTGTACGCCGGGCAATCATTTCACCCAATTTTTTTCCGTTGAAGTAGTTTTCAGCCACGCCGGCATTAATCACCTGAAGCAGAGCCTTACGGGGCTTCCGGGTCAGGGTAAAGGTCTTTCTGAAATAGGACAGCGGAACCGTTGCCTCATCGTTTGCCGCCGTGGGGAAGTAAATGAATTGACTGGGAAGCGCGGGAGAAGCATTGTACGTACCCTTTGACACCTCGTCCGCTTTGATGTTCCAAAAGGCTTTTTCCCGATCAAATTGGGATAAAATCCAGTGAAGATTGGCTTGCTTGTCGTTTCGCAGCCAGAGCTTCCGGTACGTCTGAGCCAGGGTGTCAATTTGAGCTCCCATGGCCCGAAATCGCTGGACGGCTTCCTGCTTAAATTTGGCGCGGTCCTCCGGAAAAATGTATTCATGCAGCACGTGATTCCACCACACGACGGTTTCCAGCCGCCTGCCGTACCAACCGGTCAATCGGGCGGCAAAATCAAGATAGTCCAGTTGCGAGCCGTTGCGTTGAACGACGGGTCGGGTTTTTTGAATCAGTTTAATGACATCGGTGGCCGCATTTCGACAGGCCACACTTTGCTGGAGGAGGGCTCCGGATGACTCAGACGTTGGAGCAAACGGGTGGCGCCAGATGTCCCGATACTGAATGTGTGAGGCTGTTTCGGCCAAAAGGGAGTAGGCCGCTTCGATTGCAGGACAAGTACAGCCGTAGAATTGCCGGGTGAAAGATTGTCGAAATTCTTCCGGATCAGATCCGTTGGGATTCCAGGCACAGGCCGCGGCATATCCGAACCCCAGCCAGTCCAGTTCTTTGAAATTCGCTCCCCCGTAGTCCCCCCAGGTGGAGACGATAGACCCGAGGGCGCCGTAAAGGGCCCCCTTCTGTGTGTAGTATTTGATGTTTACCAGGGACTTGGTTACATCCGGGAAAATCCGTCGCCAGTCACTAACACCCGGCGAAATGAGAAATTTGCGGCCGGTACGCTGAAAAAATTCCACACTGGGAAAATCGTCCGAAGCGTGGTAGTGCCAATCCATAATGAGAATATCCTTGGGCAATTGTGTAAGAATTTCGGGGTTTCGCAGGATGATATCCCCGTACATAATCATGGTTTTGCCCTGTTTTTTAAGCATCTGGTAAAGTTTGTTGTAATGTTCGGCATGCACCACGGCTGTGTTGTACCGTTCCACCAGAGGCTTGGACTCTCCCTTTCCCACGTCCCAGGATTCATCCAGTCCGGCGTGAAAATAGGGGGATTTCCACAGAGAGGCCTGTTCCCGGATAATGTTCCGGAGGAAGGTGTAGGTTTTTGGGTTGGTGGTACTGAGAGAGGCCGCTCCGGGAAATTCGGCCAGATGCTCAAATTTGGGTTGAATGAGAATGTTTTCACAATGTCCCAGCAATTCAAAAATCGGAATAACCTGGACATAATATTTTTGGGCATAATCCTGAAGGTCGCGAACCTCTTTGGGTGTGAGACGCCCGCGATTTTTCCCGATCGATGGATACTTTTTACTCGTAAACAGGTCTTCCAAATAGGGCATGTAGGTGTTCATTTTGTAGAACGCCGAAAAGCGGATGATCTTCTTCATCTCCTTTAAGGTGGGAACCTGTCCGCGCGCCATGTCATCGGAGATCCCGCGGAATTTCAGTGCCGGCCAGTCCCGGATTTGAATGGCTTGCAGGGTGCCGTTGTTCGACTCCCGAACGAGCTGAATAAGCGTAACCACTCCGTAAAAAAGTCCCGGGTCGGTTTTTCCAATGATAACGATTTGCCGGGGATCGATGGAAAGGATGTACCCTTCCGGTTCCATTTTGGGGAGAAAGGACACCTGATGCTGTTTTAGCCAATTTTTAGCGCCGGGTGAATCGACCTTCATTAAAATGATCCCTTTTTGGCGGGATGAAAGTGATTGTACGATTGGCGGGGAGATTTTCAATTCCGATTGAAGGGTTTGTTTCAGCAGGCGAACGGCCGTGTCTGAGGGCCGGAGCGATTGTGAATCCAGAACCAGAACGAGTGTCGAATCAATGGAAAATCGACCGCTTCCGTACTGCCATTCCTGCGGCACCGGGAGGACAGCAGGCCCCTTGGACAAGTTTTTTGTTTGTGTCCATCCCGAGGATGAAATCGAAAAAGCCAAAAGAATAATCCAGGAAAAATGAATGTGTCGCATAGGAGTTCCTTTCAAAATCATGAAAAAAATGTACCGATTAGACAGCGATTGCACCATTTACGGGCAACCGCTGCCACTTCCTTTCGGTTTCACAGGACCTCAATCTTCAATCAGTTCTCTGGCGCGGCGGGTGGCTTCCACGATGGTTTTGATCAGCGTTACGCGAATGCCGCCTTCTTCCATCTGGAGAATTCCGTCGATTGTGCATCCGGCCGGAGTAGTGACCTGATCCTTCAGAAGAGCCGGGTGACGGCCGGTTTCGAGTACCATTTTGGCTGCCCCGAGGGTGGTCTGGGCCACCAATTCCGTTGCGATATTTCTCGGAAGTCCGACCATCACACCGCCTTCGGCGAGGGCCTCAATCATAATAAAGATAAAGGCCGGTCCGCTGGCGCTGAGGGCCGTTACGGCGTCCATGTGGTGTTCATCCACAATCAGGGCACGCCCTACGGACGAAAAAATGGCTTTTGCCTTTTCCAGATCCTGCGATTGGGCATATTTCCCGCCGCTCAGGGCGGTAATGCCTTCTTTTAAAAGAGCCGGTGTATTGGGCATGGCCCGGGCATGGCCCGGATAACCGGGATCGGCTTGTCCAGGATCGTCTCCATTTTTGTGGTGGTCAGAGAAGTCACAATTGAGATTAAGAGTTTGTTCTCCGTCAGTTCGTCGCGTATTTCCTCCAAAACCTGAAGGCTGTTTTGTGGTTTTACACAGAGAAGAATGGTATTTGCCTCCCGAACCGCCGCGGCGTTATCGAGTGTGGTTTCAATGTCGTATTC
>JAADHR010000129.1 GCA_013151735.1 Calditrichota bacterium
CCCGAATAAGGAGGGATTTTCCGGAAGAAAATTCCAGAACATCCCTGACCGGAATATTCGAAATTAAATTTCCAAAACGGTCAATGTAAACAATCTTTCCGGAAATTTTATCGCCGGAAACCGCTGCTTTTAGCGGGTTCCCCCGCTGAAACGTTCGTGTTTCTACCCCCATTTCCGAGAAGGTCAGCCCATTTAAAAACTGGCCGGAGACCGGTGCAAAAATATCCCGGCCGTGAAATGTGGCACTGATCTCGGGCAGGAAAAATCGCTTTTCCGTGATTTCATAAACCCTGCAGGCCGATTCGGATGCAAAGACAGCACTTAACACACCATTGTCGGGTGCCAGAAACGCATAATTCTCCGTAGTGACGCCAATAATTTTTCGGTCTGTTCCCACACCCGGATCAACCACGATCGTAAAAAGTGTCCCTTTGGGAAAATATTTGTAGGTATTAAACAGGACAAAAGCCGCTTCGTCAATGGCCTGGGGCGAAATTTCGTGTGAAATGTCCACAATCTGCGCCTGGGGCGAAATCGACAGAACTACGCCTTTCATTATAGCGGGATAACCGTCTTTGGTACCGAAATCCGTAATCAGCCCCAGTACGGGTGGATCGGGCAATTGTAACAAATCATGTGTCATCTTTATCTCCTGTCCGAAAAAACAAGACCGGCGGCTCCAAACATGGCCGCCTGCTCTCCCAACTTCGATTGAAATATCTTCACATGCTCCGCCGGCCTGGGATTGATATTTTCAAAAAGAGCCTTTCGAAGCGACGAACCAAATAAATCAAAAGCATGGCTGATCGAACCGCCAATCACCACCGCATCGGGATCCAAAAAATTGACCATATGCGAAATAATGATTCCCAAATGCCTGCCAAACTCTTCCCACGCTTGAATGGCGGCTTCCTGGCCCAGACGGGCCCGCGATTCAATTTCTGGCCCGATGACCCTTTCTCCGGAATATTTTTCGTACATTCGGGCCAGTCCCCTTCCCGAAATGTATTCTTCAAACATGGAATCTCCGTAAGGAGACAGCCATATTTCGCCGGCTGTGCCTGTTGCCCCCTCAAATATCTTTTGATCGATGACAATCCCGCATCCGAAACCTGTACCAAGGGTCAGGCCGATGAGAATATTGGACCCGCGCCCGTGGCCAAAAATGGCTTCACCCAGTGCAAAAACGTTGGCATCGTTGTCAATTTTTACAGGCAGTCCAAACCGCTGTTCCATCCTTTTCTGCACAGGATAATTATGTAAAGACGGCAGGTTGTTCGGGGTTAACAACAGACCCGCTTTGGCATCCAGGGGACCCGGCAATCCCATGCCGATTCCCAGAATGTCTTCGGGAGGAATGTCCGCATTTTCAAGGGCCTGCCGAATGGGATCGGCAATGTTTTGTTCCACCTCTTGTGTCGACCGGTCCGCCCGTGTGGGCCCCTTGTAAATATCTCCGATTAATTCGCCCGTCTCCGATATCAGGGCCGCTGTAGTTTTGGTTCCGCCAACATCCACACCCATTGCATATTTCATTGAGCATAACTCTCCAGATTTCATGAGGTGACGTCTTTTTGCTTGCTATCCGATCGTGGCCCCAAAATGGCAAGTATTTCTTTTTCTGTAATAACCTCCTGTTTTAAGAGGGTTTGTGCCATCTTTTCCAATTTGTCCTTGTGTTCCTGAAGAAATTTCTTATCATAGTCGTAGCATTCCGAAATGATTTCCAGAACCTCATCATCAATCATTTGTTCGATTTTTTCAGAACGGCGCGCCGTTGTCGGTCCCTGTCCCAGAAGCAGGCCGCTATCCTGTTCGACAAGAGAAATATTGGGAATTTTCTTGCTCATTCCGTAAACAGTGATCATCTCGCGGGCAATTTTTGTGGCACGTTCCAGATCGTTGGAGGCCCCCGTGGAGATTTCCCCAAAGGTTACCTCTTCCCCGGCACGTCCTCCCAGTAATCCCTTAATTTTGCCAATTAGCTCATTATACGACATTAAATAACGATCTTCCAGAGGGGTTTGCAGCGTGTAGCCCAGAGCACCGATCCCCCGCGGCACAATCGACACCTTTTGAATGGGGTCGGCTCCGGGTGTAAAATGGCCGATAATAGCGTGACCGGATTCGTGGTAGGCTACAATACGCCGTTCCTTCTCGTTGATGAGCTTGTTTTTCTTTTCCAATCCGGCGATAATGCGCTCGATGGCATTTTCAAAGTCGACCATTTCAATTTTATCGCTATCCCTTCTGGACGCCAGAAGAGCCGCCTCATTGCAAACATTGGCAATTTCCGCCCCGGCAAATCCGGGAGTTTCGGCTGCCAATTTATGAAGGTCCACATCATCGCCCAAAATCAGGTCTCTCACATGGACACGAAAAATCGCCTCCCGTCCATTTAAATCCGGGCGATCGACCAGAACCTGGCGATCGAAGCGTCCGGGGCGGAGCAGGGCCGGATCGAGCACTTCGGGCCGGTTGGTTGCCCCCATAATGATAACCCCAATTTGTGCGTCAAATCCGTCCATTTCCACCAGCAATTGGTTCAGCGTATTCTCCCGCTCATCATATCCGCCGCTCATCGGCACATTGCCTGCCCGCTTTTTACCAATGGCATCCAATTCATCGATGAAAATAATGCATGGTGCTTTGGCCTGTGCTTCCTGAAAAAGATCCCGGACTCGGGCCGCCCCAACCCCGACAAACATTTCTACAAAATCCGATCCGCTTAGACTGAAAAAGGGTACCCCGGCTTCTCCGGCAACGGCTCTCGCCAAAAGGGTTTTCCCCGTTCCGGGAGGCCCTACCAGCAAAACACCTTTTGGCAGTTTTGCCCCCAACCGCGTGTACTTTTTGGGGTCTTTGAGATAATTGACAATCTCTTTCACCTCTTCAACCGCCTCATCAATCCCCGCCACATCACTAAAGGTCACCTTTTGACCGGAATCCATTTCGTAGAGCTTGGCTTTATTTTTGCCGATATTCAGCATGGTGCCGCCGGGTCTCATTTTGGCAAACACAATAATCCAGATAAAAAACAGAATGGTAAGCGGAATGATCCAATTCAGGAAAAAGTTTTTCAGCCAATTCGACTCCAATTTGCCCCGGTAGTCAATCCCGTGTGATTGAAGATCATCCAGCAGCTTATCATCCTTCAGCCGAATAACGGTAAATTCCCTTTTTTGTTGTTCCCGATATTTTTTCTCCATCTCCCCCCACTTTAAACGCCAGGGAGTCTGTTTGTGCGGGGTCACAATGTTTTCTGGGGCCCGGGCCTTAGAGGTGGATTTCTTAACTGTATCCGCAGGAGCCTTCAAAACCCCATAAATTTTTGTCTGGGTTATAACAACGCTTTCGATTTTATTCTGCGAAATCCAGTCTCTGAACTGTTTGTAGGAAATCTCCTTTACCTTTGGAGGAGAAAACATCAAATAGTCCAGAAACAGAATGGCGGAGAACACAATAATGTAGTACCAGATTGAAAACTTTGTATGCTTTTCCATAAAAGAAATTCCTTTTATTGGTTCGACTTTACCCCTGAAACGAAGTCTTCAATTTTCCAAAAATTACTGTTTTTGTTTGATCGAAAACGCCCGGCACCCAAATTGGGTTCCGTTGTGAGACGTCCGCCTGTTGGCGCACGACGAAGCAGTTACTCTTGAATTGCTGGGTCTCATTCAAGCATTATTTAATTTAATGAAGTCCGTTTCAAAAATCAATTGAATTTATTAAGGTAGGAATTAATAAGGACAAAAAAGGGCGGCTACTCGGCAACCGATCCCACGGTCATCGAGTGGCCGCCGCAGGCGAAGGAACAGAAATGACTGAATCCAGCTTCTCCCAAAATGCCCCGATACACCCCGCTAAAGCGGGCCACCCGGCTACCGGCCCTCCGGTCATTGAGTGGCCGCCGCAGGCGGATGTATCGAAATGACCGAATGCGGCTCAAGCCCTATTCCGGGATTTCAATGCCGTCTTCTCTGAATTCCCGCAGCTTATTGCGGAGGGTGCGGACACTAATGCCCAATTCCTCCGCCGCGCGGGTTCGGTTTCCGTTTGTCTCGCGCAAAACCTCCAGGATTTTCCGTCGCTCAATTTCTTTCAGATTTTTGGTGTTTCCCTGCCAGATACCGTTTTCGCCCTGCCAATCTTCTTCAAAGGCATTAAATGCAAGAAAGTGCTGCGCGCTCAGGACGGAATCCTTCGAAATAACTACGGCGCGTTCAATCGTATTCTCCAGTTCCCGGACATTTCCGGGCCAATTGTATTTCATCAGTAACTTCAGCGCGTCCTTGTCGATTCCCGAAATTTCTTTCTGATTATCTCGGGAATACTTCCGAATAAAGTGTTCAATCAACAAGGGAATATCATCCTTGCGCTCGCGCAAGGGGGGCAATTCAATGGGAACCACATTCAGCCGATAGTACAAATCCTCCCGGAAAGTTCCTTTTCGAACCTCCTCCTTCAGATCACGATTGGTTGTGGCAATAATGCGAACATCCACTTGCAGGGTTTCCGGATTGCCAATCTTTTCAAACTCCTTTTCCTGAAGGACACGCAGGAGTTTTGCCTGTAACGGAAGGCTCATTTCGCTAATTTCGTCCAGAAGAAGTGTCCCGCCATCGGCTAATTCAAAGCGCCCTTTCGTGGTACGAATGGCTCCCGTAAATGCGCCTTTCTCGTGTCCGAACAATTCGCTTTCGATTAGTCCGTCCGGTAATGCGGCACAATTTGTTTTGATAAAGGGTTTATTTCTGCGGCCGCTGTGATAGTGAATAGCCCGGGCAATAAGCTCCTTACCCGTCCCGCTGGCGCCCCGGATCAAGACAGTGGCCCGGCTTTGAGCAACCATTTCCACAATCTCGAAAACACGCTTCATTTTTTCGCTTTTGCCGATAATATTTGAAAAACCGTACTGCCGGTTAATTTCGTCCTTGAGATAGGTATTTTCCGTTTGTAAATCTCTGAATTTGAAATATTTATCTACAACCATTTCAATTTGGTCCACATTCAGCGGTTTCGTAATAAAATCAAAAGCACCCTGTTTCATTGCCTGAACAGCCATCTGCACGGTTCCGTACGCCGTAATGAGAATAACCCCGCAATTCGGATCAATTTTTCTGATTTTCTCCAGCAACTCCATTCCGCTGATATCCGGCATCCGGATATCCGAAATAATCAACTGAAACGAATCCTTCTCAATCTTTTTTAATGCGTTCTTCCCGTTTTCAGCCAGAACGACTTCGTAGGGATTGCGTCTTTCCAACGCCTCCAATAAAAACTCCTGCATCAACGGTTCATCATCAACAACTAAGATTTTTTTCCTCATTTGCTCCCATCCTTTTATTCAACAACCGAATAATTTCTTCACATTATTTGTTAGGATGCCTGAAATACCGGTCGAACCAACGGAAATTCCAGCGTCACAATCGTTCCCTTTTGGGGAGAACTCTGAAAGTGAATCGTGCCCCTGTGAAGATCAACAATTTTTCGAACAATGGCCAGTCCTAACCCGGGACCCCTTAATTTGGTTGAGGCAAATGGAAAATAGAGCTTTTCTTTGATTTCCTCCGGCATGCCTTCGCCTGAATCTGAAACAATAATTCGAAACGATTTGTGGTGGGTTTTTTGGATGTGAATGGTAATGGTTCCCCCCTCTGGCATGGCCTGAATGGCATTCTTCAACAGATGAATGAGCATTTGCTGAAACAACTGGGGATCCAATTCCGCCTCTAATTTCTGTTTGGGAAATTTTGTTTCTATCCGAATGTCCGATTGACTCTGTTTGACCTCAGAGATAAGAAATTCAAGCACATCATTTATGACCCACTTGATGGGCACTTTCCGGTAGTGCACGTGAACATCCCGGCTCACGAAAAGCAGGTTGCCGATAATTTTGTCCAGGCGCCCGACCCCCTCAATTATTTTTTTCACCAGCCGCTGTCTGGGATCATCCGGAGCAATGTCCCTTTCCAGAAGGGCCGCAAAACCACCAATGGCTCCCAGCGGATTCCGGATTTCGTGTGTCACATTTGCCGCCATTTCACCAAGGGCCGACATGGTTCGTGCATGCTGAACCTGTTTTTCCAGCCGGCGGATCTCTGTCAAATTCTCAAACACCTCAACGGTTCCCAATATTTCAGAGGCATCTCCTGTCACCAGAGAGATGCTGTATTTTATGGGAACCGGTTCGCCTGCCTGATTTAAGATTTCCTTCTCACCATTATGAATGTTCTTTTTCGATTCCAAAACGGCAAGCGGGGTTTGTTCCGGAAGAACTTTCGGACCAAAAACCTCACCGTAGGGTTTTCCAACGGCGTCGCGGGAATGAATTCCGGTAATCTCCTCTGCCGAGCGGTTAAAAATGGTTATTTTTCCCCGGGCGTCGGTGCAAATGACGCCGGCATTCATTTCTTCCAAAATACTCGACTGGTAGTTTTTAAGATGATTAACTTCTTCCAAACTGGCCGTTAAATCCTTATTCTTTTGCGCCAGTTCCAGATTAAGCTCGGCTACCCGCTTTTCCAGTTTGTAGTAAGCGCCTTTGAATTCATCCGTAGCTTTATTGAAATATTCAAAGACTTGAATCAGATTATTGATTTGGGTCGTATCTGCCGACACAGGTTCATGCGGAACGAGTGATTTTACCATATTACCCTCACATTAGGTTATCTGCACGAAGGCCGCTTTCATCCAATTTGAAAGTAACCCGGTGTACCGGTTGTTGTATTTTTTGTTCGAAATCATTAATTCCAATAATGACGCCTGGAAATACAAGATGCCTGGCCTGAATAAAAGGTTCTTCCAGAACAATATCCGCATTTTCGCCCAAAAGGACTTTGGTTTTTTCTTCAAGGGCTTCAATATCCAAATTAAATTGCTGGATCTTTTTGAGCAGATTCTCTAATTCCAGGGCCTTTTCCGGTGTTAATTTTGTGAGCCGCTTTTCAAGCATTCTCAAAAAATCCACTTTTTTCTGCAGGACATCGATATTTTTCTGAATTTTTTTTACTTCTCCTCTGGCACTCAGGATTTCAACCAGAACATGCGGGTCGATGTCATTTCCGATTCGCACTTCCGTGGGAAGACTGTTGGGCGACCCGATCTCCCGAGCCACAATGGATGTTGCGCTGATGACATTCCCTCCAATGATGGTTCCCTTTGGTACGCGAATTTCACCCTTTGCGTTCACCTGACTGTTGATGATGTAACGATTTACCTCGATATCCCCGCCGCTTCGGATAAAGGCTTCCTGGATGAAGTCCGCCTGAATCAGTTCACGTGCATACAGTTTGGCCTTCCCTTTGCCAAAAACCCCCCCGTCAATTTCGATTTTCCCTTTTCTGGAGGTCACCTCCGCGCCATCCACGTGTCCCCGTATGCGAACATTTCCATCGGTCGTTACTTTGAAACCGGTCTTGACATCCCCAAAAACGAGAACATCGCCCGTGTAATCGATGTCGCCTGTGGAAAAGTCCACATTTCGGCGGACAATAAAGACATTTTCAATATTCAGCAGATTTTGAAGAAAGAAAATATGCCCGCCAATTTTTGCGTATAGATTCAATCCGTCTTCCGAAATGGTCGTATTGAGCCCCCTGGGCAGGGGTTTGTCCTTTCCCGGTACGGCTTTAAGCTCCGTTCCAAAAACTGAAATCCCCGGCTCCCCTTTTGTGGCCGGAATCTTTTCAGCCAGATGTTGATTTTCTTTTACAATCTTTATGAGATTAATCTGGTGAAAATCCACACGCCCATTCTCCAAAATCAAAGGACGGCGGCTTATGTTTGTATCAATTTTATATTTGATTTCGGCATTTTTTCCGTGAACAGGCGGTTTCCCTTCGGCAATATGAACATTAATGACATTTTTTTGTTCTTTTACAATTTTGTCAATCAGCTGATCGTTAATTCCGTAACGGATATTGGCTTCCATCAATTTAAAGTGAATATCAAATGAAGAGATACGAAGCGGTTCCTCTTTTGGAAAACGAATGGAAAGATAAGCCGTTAACTGGTTGTCATCCACGCGGATGTGAATGTATTTATCTTTAATCCGATTATATCGCTCAAAATAGTCCCCGATCTTTGTCGGGACACCATCGGCCCTGGCTACGACACGGTGAATCACATCCAGATTTGCATTGATCACGCCCCGCCTGACCAACGCCCGCCGCACGTCTTCAAATTGAATGCGCCCCTTCAAATCGGGAGAAACGGTCATATAAATTCCATCCCGTTTCTGTCTTAAGTTCAGGCGCTCCAGCAAATCATAAATCATGAATAGATACCTTTCGCTTATGTCGTCAGGACAGCATAAGGCAAATATTATACCGATAGTATTTGAAATTTTATTGTATTGTTTATTATGGGGTTACAATTGCAGGAATTTACAATCGTTTAGGCAGTAAATGAATGAATTAGGGTAGAATTTTTCTGCCTTAAAAAACAAGATATTATAAGAGTAGGTAAATTCGTCCGTGTAGGAAAGAATTGCCGTATTTCTGCCCGTCTGGTAAAAAATCGAACAGTTTGAAGCGGTAAATTCTGCCGAGTCGTTAAAGAGGTATTCACCACAATTATTCACCACAATAAATTGTGGTGATTGTTCAAGGCTTTTTGGCAGGAAACAACCGTTATTTCGATATACTTAAAATTGCCTGCCCATTAAACCCGAAATGATCCCCCTCTTTTGTACAATTTGTACAATCACCATAATTTATTATGGTGATAATGGTGATAAATGGTACGGTGATAAATGCTACCAAATGGCAATAAAAAACCAGGCTCTTTGCTGCATTTTATTCTCTCGATAAAACGGCTACCCCTTTAAAAAAACGGTTTGGTGATACTCCTGAAGACTTTTAACCTGCAAGTCATTTACACGAAGCGCCTTAATCGCTTCAACAGCGGCGGTGGCGGCCGAAAGGGTCGTGAAATTGGGAATATTCCGCTCGATCGCAATGCGATTCATGGCATATTCGTCGTACCGCGACGCTTTGCCAAGGGGCGTGTTGATCATCATCTGGATGTTTCCGTTAATCACGGCATCCACAACGTTGGGTCTTCCTTCATTCACCTTAAAAATCATCTTCACATTCAAACCGGCTTTCTCCAGGGCGGCAGCCGTCCCGCGCGTGGCCACCAAATAAAAGCCCAATTTGGCCAGTTCTTTTACAATGGGAATTACCTTCTTCTTATCATTATCATTAACGCTCACAAAAACAGTCCCTTCAAGCGGCAGGTTGAGCCCGGTTGACAAGTGGGCTTTTGCAAAAGCCAATCCAAAACTCTCACCCAATCCCATAACTTCACCGGTGGATTTCATCTCCGGTCCCAGATAGGTATTTGTACCGGGAAATTTTTGAAACGGGAAAACAACCGATTTCACCGCATGGTAGTGAATCACCGGATCCCGCGTGAGCCCCAGCTCCCGGAGGGTTTTCCCTACCATCAGTTTGGATGCAATTTTGGCCAGAGCGATTCCCTTGGCTTTGCTTACGAACGGTACGGTTCGGGATGCTCGCGGGTTCACTTCAAGAATGTAAATTATGCCATCCTTTATGGCAAATTGTAAATTCAGCAATCCTACCACACCCAGCGCTTTTGCAATTTTTCGCGTGTGTTCCTTGATCGTTTCCACCTGTTCCGGGGTAATCATAAAGGGAGGCATCACACAAGAGCTGTCTCCGGAATGGATACCCGCCTCCTCGATGTGCTGCATTACCCCGGCCACGATCACATCCGTTCCATCCGAAATGGCCTCAACATCCCCCTCAAAGGCATCTTCCAAAAACTGATCAATTAACACCGGATGCTCTTCGGACACATCGATGGCGCGTTCCATGTATGACCGAAGAGAGTCTTCATCGTACACAATTTCCATGGCCCGGCCTCCCAGAACATAAGAAGGCCGAATGAGAATCGGAAAACCGATTCTTCGGGCAATGTCCATGGCCTCATCAGCGGAGTAGGCAAACCCGTTCTCCGGCTGGCGCAGGCCGAGAGATTTTAGGAATGCTCCGAATTTTTCCCGATCCTCCGCCAAATCGATGTTTCGGGGCGACGTTCCCAGAATGTTGACGCCGGCTTCTTCCAGACGCAGAGCCAAATTAAGCGGCGCCTGACCGCCAAATTGGACAATTACCCCATCCGGCTGCTCGACCTCGATGATGTTCATGATTTTTTCGTAGGTAATGGGTTCAAAATAGAGCCGGTCAGCCGTATCGTAATCTGTACTTACGGTTTCGGGATTGCAATTCACCATGATGGTTTCGTAACCCTCTTCCTGAAGCGAAAACACCGCGTGTACAGAACAATAGTCAAACTCAATTCCCTGTCCGATGCGATTGGGGCCGGAGCCCAAAATCATAATTTTGGGTTTATCGGAGCGAACCGCCTCATTTTCATGATCAAATGTGGAATAAAAATAAGGCGTCTCCGCTTCAAATTCAGCGGCACAGGTATCCACAGATTTAAAGGAAGCCTCCACGCCCAATTTCTTCCGGAGGGTGCGAACCGCTTCTTCGGTCATTCCCCAGGACATGGCCAATTGAATATCCGAATACCCCATCTTCTTAAAGCGGCGCATCGAATCGGCTGAAATCAAATGGGTCGTCTCTTTTGCCCGAAGGATGTCCGGTTCGAGATCTACAATCTCTTTAAACTGGTGCAAAAACCAGGGATCGATTCCTGTGATCCGGTAAATCTCCTCAATTGAAAAATGGGCCAGCAGGGCTTCGCGCAAATAAAACAGTCGCCAGTGATCGGGATGTTTCAATCGATCCACCAGTTTTTCCCGAAAGCTCCCCTGGCGGAATTTCCGGATCTGTACCTCATTCGTGGAATGGTCCAGGCCCAGTCCAAATCGGTGAATGTCCAGAGACTGTACGGCCTTGCCGAGAGCCTCTTTAAAGGTACGGCCAATGGACATTGCCTCGCCGACCGATTTCATTTGGGTACCCAATTTGGCATTGGCCGTGGGGAATTTTTCGAAGTCCCA
>JAADHR010000130.1 GCA_013151735.1 Calditrichota bacterium
GAGGGGTGATCCGCCTTGGCGGATCGGGGTGTGTGATGGCTTGCCTTTTCGAAATAATGATAAAGAATTAAAATGGGAGAAAATCAAAAAACAACACACCCCTCAATCCCCTCTTTTTAGAGGGGACTTCCCGGCTCGCAGACCTTGGCACAAAAATCATTCTTTTTCTTTTTCCGAGGAAAAACCAAAAACTCTTGGTACCGAAACCCTTTTGGCACCCGCCCGATTATTCATTAAGAGTCCTTATCGATCCATTCCCCAAAGGCAGCGGCAAGCGAACGACCGCTGTGACCCATCGAACCCCGGACAAGCTACCACTCTTTCGCTTCCCCGTTCACAATCAGCTCTGCAATTTTAAGGGTTTCCCAGCGCAGGGTTTCCGGAAGACGCTCTACGATCGGCCCCAGGTGACTCTTAATCAACAAAAACATGGCCTGCTTCTCCGAAAATCCCCGGGTTTTCAGATAGAAAACGGCTTCTTCCAAAATCCGTCCGATAAAGGCTTCGTGATCCAGAAAAACGTCGTCCACCCGGGAGATGAGCCCGGGAATGACCTCATACGATGCCTGATCGGATTGCAGCAACCCTACCGCTTCCAGGTGTCCTTCGCTTTTGACGGCTTTTTCCCGTGCGTCGATGCTTACGTAAGAAATTTGCCGGCCCTGTTCGGTAGAAAGTCCCCGCGTACGGATGTCGGCCCGGGTTTCCGGTGCATCCAAAATAACCGACACCTGATTGACCGAGAGATTCCGATTTTTAGAACAACTGCTCATCTGAACAAGAGCCTCCCCCTTTTCCCCGTCCACGGTGATTTCAATATCGCGTCCTAAGGATTTCCCCGGAAACAGGGTGACAATCATCAGATTCAGGCGGGCGTTTTTCCCCACCCGTGCGCGCACAATGGGGCGCGATTCCAGGTAGGGTGGAAAGCTGTGGAGCAGGATAACCGTTCCGGTGGCATTCTCCCGCAAAAAGATCTCCACCCCCGGAAGATAAAACGGCGCCCGAATCACCTTTGGACTGGTGCTCCCCAGAATAATCGTTCCAGCCGAATCTTTCTCAAAGAGAATCAACGAATGGGGAGCCGGAGAGAAGGCTTTTTCCATCAGACAATACGTGCAAACCGGTTGATCCGCTACGCGAACGCCCCCGGGGAACCGGACAAACGTTCCGTTTTGCCAGTGTTCTTTGTGGAAAGAGGCCCACTCGTTTTTCGGCCAGTATGAAAAGGCCAATTCCCTGGCACGCGGATGGGTATCAACGACCTCGGCAAGCGGGGCAATTTCCAGACCAAGATGACGTAACTGAGCCAGTCGCCTCTGTTCAAATTCCGGCAGACGACCCTCGCGGGACAGCCCGGTGGCAAATGCCCAGAGGTTTTCAGAAATATTCAGATGCTTGAGGAGATTTTTCAAATTTGAAGGCAATTCTTTTGCCGAACGGATGGAGGCAACTTCGTCCAAGACGGGAAAAGGATAGCGCAAAGGAGTTTCCAGGGGCGGAAGCACCTCCGGGTGCAGGCGCTCAATGGCCATTTCTGTTCGCATGTTTCCCGAATCAACCATCATTTAGCTTTCTCCTTTCGCAACCATGTCTGCAATTTTTCGTATTTCAAGGGCATATTCGATAGGAACGTGTTTCAAAATAGGCTGAATGTATCCCTGCACAATCATACTGACCGCCTCTTCTTCCGAAAGTCCGCGGGTTTTCAGGTAAAAGAGAATCTCCTCGGAAATTCTCCCGACAAAGGCCTCGTGATCCAGATGAACCTCGTTGGTTTCGGATGCCAGCGTCGGCCAGGTTTCGTGAATACCGCCGGGTGTAAGCAGCAGTCCGGCACATTCGATGTGTCCGCGAGACCCCTTTGCTTTTTTCGATGCCCGAATATCCGTGTAGGAAATACTCGTGGCGCGGCCGCGGGCGACACTTTTCGTGTTAATGAGACCGGAGGCTTCCGGAGCTTCCATTAAAATGCGGATATTGTCTGTAATGCGTTCGTCATCCTTCACAAATCCCACGCTTTCAATGACGGCCTTTCCGCCTTTTCCGCGAATCACAATTTCTTCATCCCTTCCCGTGGAAGCGCCGGTACCCAATAAAATTGTCAGGAGATGAACCTCGGCGCCTTCTTCCAAAATCATACGTGTGATGGGGCGTGTGTGAACGTACCCCGGCCAGTTCTGGAGAACAACCTCTGTAACTTTCGCCCCCTTTTTAACGTACACCTCCGTTGCCCCGAAATGCCCTGCAAACTGAAGCAGCGGGGGGGCCGTGCAGCCCTCAATAAATGTGGCCTCCGACCCGGGTTCAGCAATCAGAACCGTGTGATCGGCCTGAGCCAGACCTTCCTCCGTGATCAAAAAATAGGTGTGAATGGGCGCCGTTACCCGGGCACCTTCATGAATGTGAATAAAGGCGCCTCCGTTCCAATACGCTGTGTGAAAGGCGGCAATCTGATTGGTTTCGACGGGCATGAGGCGAAATGCATACTCACGCAACCAGTCATATTTAGCCAGGGCGTCGCTCATTTTGAGCACATCCGCCCCCTGTTTACGAAACACATCCAGATAATTACTGCTGGTGGTCTGCTCATCCACCTGAACCATTCCCAACACCCGCTTCCACTCGTGTTCCGGGATGCCCAGTTTTACCAGCATTTTTCGAATGTCTTCAGGCAAATTGTCCAGACTGGTGATTTTTGGAATCTCAAATTTGGGTTTGGAATGCGGTAAATAGTCGCGCAGGTTCACATAAAATGTATTCTTGGGATAGGGTGCCCGATCGATGAAGGATTCCGCATATTTTCGAATGTCTGCTACCCATTGAGGCTCATGATTTTCGCGCGCAATCTGTTCTGCCAGGCTCATTCTCCGTTCCCTCCCACGGCCTGGAACCCCTTCAATTCAATGGTCTCTGCCAGTTCCGGTCCGCCTGATGCCACAAACCGGCCGTTCTTCAGGATTTTGACCGAATATTTTTGTGGAAGAAGCGTAAGAATGCGCGCATAGTGGGTGATCAGAATAATTCCTACCCCGTCGTTAAGAGCCTCACGAATGGCACCCGCAATCAGCTTCATCGAGTCCACATCCACACCCGTGTCCGGTTCGTCCAGAATGGCATACTGGGGATTCATCAGCAGGAGTTGGGCCATTTCACCGCGTTTGCGCTCCCCGCCGGAAAATCCCACGTAGACCTCCCGCTTCAGAAATTCCGACGGCAGTCCAACCCGTTCAAATACGGGGGAAATAAGCCGGTTCGGCTCCTCAACGCCTCTGGCCTTCAGGGCATCGGCGAGCAGCGTGCGAAAGCGAACCGACCGGATTTCCGGGGGAGCCTGAAATGCCAGAAAAAGGCCCGCCTTAGCCCGCTCTTCCACGGGCAGCTCTGACACATCCTTCCCATTTAAAAGGATTTTCCCCGACGTCACCCGGTACCGTTCGGACCCGATAAGCGTCATGGCCAGGGAGGTTTTTCCGCTCCCGTTTGGACCCATCACCACCAGCAGTTCTCCGGGATTTAGAGTAAACGAGATTCTTTTAAGAATTTCTTTCTTCTCAGCAACAACCTCACTGCTCAATTGGTCCACCACAAAAGCCATCTTTTTTGCTCCTTTTTCCGCAATTGCTTTTAATTTCCGACAAGAACACTCCGAATTATCCGAGCAGATAATTTAGGACAGATCACACTAAAAATCAAGAAAAATTTAAGAAAACGGCTCTACCGGAATGTTTGTGGGGCGTTATATGAACGGGGCCTGCTAAAAAAATTTTAAATAATGGCCATAGTCATTTAGTCACTCTTTAGCAAAATCTGCCCATTCCTGACCCTCCCTCCGGCCCCCTCCCTGAAATCAGGGAGGGGGAGTCAGGGGGTGGGTTCAAGGGACCGGATTATATTTTCAATAAGATTGTCTTTTCTTCAAAAATTCCTGTAGAATCATTTAAGAATAGAATCTGCAACTACTTCTCCGATTGCTCATAAAAAAA
>JAADHR010000131.1 GCA_013151735.1 Calditrichota bacterium
TAGAATATTCTGAATTGATTATTCGAATTCTTAAAGATCTAATATCTTTGCACAAAAACCCCGGCAGAACCAAAAGGGTTTACCAATCCGTATATGAGAGCGCCGTCAGGTGCGAGATGTTTGTAGAATAGGGTGCCTCATTAATTTAAGTGCCGTAGATACGAAAGGTTCACTAACCTGCATGATTCACAAATTTTCGCCATAAAGGCCCTAAGTCACAAAGGTTATTTTAAATAAAATAATTAGCCCGTTGAAACTCAGTTCGTTTGGTATGGTTTTCTGTTTTAATAACTCGCTGGTTATCTTTTTATTAATAATACATTGTGAGCAAAATGCCCGCAAAAATTCCAGGTGAATCGTTTTACAAAACCTGCAGCAGCAGAAATTTTGATTCCCAAAGGCTAACTTTTTGGTAAGTTCTTCGTCAAAATAAACAGAACTGAATAATGAGGCAGGGTTGAGCGAATCTGATTTAATTGTACGCGCACAAAAGGGCGAGATTCAGGCGTTTGAAATGCTTGTCCGTTCTTATGATCGTAAGGTACTCGGTTTTGCCCTTCGACTTCTGAAAAACGCCGAAGATGCCCGGGATGCCTATCAGGACATCTTCCTAAAGGCGTTTCAGGCGCTGCCCGCTTTCAGGGGGAAAAGTCACTTTTCAACCTGGCTTTATCAGATTGCCTATCACACGTGCGTGAATTACCTGCGGAAACGCGGTCGGATAAATGGAATCTCATTTTTTTCTGAAGAGGACGCGGGCAGCGATGTTTCTGTTCAGAAAGACAAACACGGACTCAATCCGGAAGAGGAACTGCTTCAAAAAGAAATGATAGAGGAGATTGAACGAATCGTTCAGACCTTTTCGCCAAAACTGCAGGGTGTATTCCATCTGCGGTACCAGAACGGACTTCCGCTGAAGGAAATTAGTGCCATTACCGGGCTGTCTTTACCGGCCGTCAAACATGCGTTGTTTCGCATGCACGAAAAATTCAGGCGCAATTTGAGGGCATACTTAACCGAGTAAGGAGAAAGATGAACGCGTGTAAAAAAATTCAATCGATCATTCCCGATTACGTTTCAGGGGATTTGCCCGCCGCTCAGAAAAAGCGGGTAGACGAGCACATTCGCAGCTGTTCTGCCTGCCGGACGGCATTGGAACAGGAAAAGAAACTTGCGGCCGTGCTCGGGAAAAGCAAAGCGGCCGTGCCGGAGAGTTTTTTGCAGGAGAATCGCGAACGGCTTCATGCCCGCCTCTTACAGGCAAATCAAAAACGAAAACGAATTTCCGGCTCAGAAAAGCCCTTTTGGAGAATAAGATCCCTGACGATTTTATACCGGGTTGCGGCTGTTGCTGTGGTTTTTGTGGCGGGTGTCTGGTTGGGTACTCATCTGGGTACCTGGTTTGGTTGGTTTGGTTATCCCCCGCCATTGGAAACAACCGGCACGAGCCTATCAAGTGGAGGACTGCATCTGGCGAATTGGAATCCCCGGAAAGAAAGCGTGCGCATTTTAAATTTTGATCCGAAAACACAAACGGTTACCTTTGAGGTCGAGGAAAACCGCCGGTTAATTCTGAAAAAAAATGTGAACGATCCCCAGCTGCAGCAGATGGTGGCGTCTGTTCTTCGGCCTGCTTCACAGGATGGACAGCGGCTTCGGGCGATTCGCATTCTTAATCAAACCGGGAGGGTGCTTTCAAAAGAAAAAAATCTTTCGGAAGATGTTGTTCGTGCCATTTGCTGGGCCGCCAGAAGGGATGCCAATCCGGGTGTCCGGCTGAAGGCCATCCGTACACTGGGTCATCTCAGTGCGGATTCACTGGCCAAAGGGACATTGATGGCGATCCTTCAAAATGATTCGATCCCGGCCATTCGCTATGAGGCTCTAAATGCTCTGATCGGCGAGCCTTCGGACAATGTGGAACCCATTCTCAAAATGCTGGTCCGGGAGGATTCAAGCAGTGTGCTGCGCATGCGGGCGGAAAATGCCCTGCGAAAAATCGAGCGCAGAGAGTGAAAAGAATGAGCCGTGAATACGTGACTGATTATTTTTCATAGGTGTTGAAATTCTATTTCTTCCTAATTTTTACGAATAACGAGATGGAAAAGAAAGGATGGTTTTATGAGAAGAAAGGTCTCGGTAGAATTTGTCGCAGTTTCACTCATGCTTTTGTTCATGGTTACCCATGCCATGGCTCAGGAAAAACTTTATCGAAAGGGGCCTTATTTTATAGGCGAAATCACCAAGACCCTTTCTGCAGGGAGAGCGGGCATTCTGGACATTCGGAATAAAAAGGGGGACATCACCGTAAAGGGGTGGGATCAACCCAGGGTTCGCATTCAGCAGAAAGTTAAAATGGATGTGATAACGAAATCAGAAGCACAAAAGGGATTTGAATTGGTGAAAAATTCACTGCATGTGTCCGGGAAACGGATTCTTGTGGACGGGCAAGACTTCCGGTCGTGGATGCGGGTGGATTTTGTTGTGATGGTACCGAGGGCGTTTAATGTAAACCTGAGGACCAGCGGGGGGGATTTAATCCTTACGAGGCTGAAGGGGAGTGAAGAACTCACGACCAGCGGCGGTGATATTGAAATCCGTCATGCAGAGGGACAAATTCAAGCCAGAACGTCCGGAGGGGATATTTTGGTAAGAGAAGCCAAAGGGACGCTTGCGCTGGCAACCTCTGGCGGCGATTTGGAACTCAGCGCAATTACAGGGGTACTGAGTGCGTCGACCTCTGGCGGCGATATTCGTCTGAAAAACTGCGGGGACAGAATTGCGGTGGCAACTTCTGGCGGGGATATTCAAATCGTAAATACGCGGGGGTATATGAATGCACGAACCTCGGGCGGGAATATTGATGTGAGAGATGCCAATGGACCCTTGCACATCACGACGTCGGGCGGTGACATTCAGGCGGTCCGGGTCAGCGGAAATGTGACGGCCAAGACTTCCGGGGGCGACATCGGGATTGAGGATGTTTTAAAACGCGCAACGGCCATAACCTCCGGCGGGGATATTTCCTTGATGAATATAGGGGATGCGGTAGTTGCCAAAACCTCCGGAGGTGACATAGACATAAAAAATGCAGGGAGCTCCGTGAATGCAGTCACTTCCGGCGGGAATATCAGCGTTAATATGAACCCCCGCAATTTCAAAACCGATCACCATGCCAAAATCATTTCCTCCGGGGGCGATTTGGAGCTGAGTTTGCCTGCAAAGCTCCCGGCATCCATCCATGCCGTTATTCGGATTGAGCACAAATTGTTGCAATCCTATTCCATTACATCTGACTTTCCGCTTCAGATTCAAAAAAGGGATGAAAAGGGGTGGATTAAACTCATTGAGGCAACCGGCGATATTAACGGCGGCGGAGATAAAATTGAATTGAAAACCGTTAATGGAAATATTGTGATCAAAAAGAGATGAGCCTTATCGGAAAAGCGTTTGCCCACGAATTTCACGAATTCTGAACAAGCGATTTTGTTAAAATAAAATTCGTGTCATTCGTGTAATTTGTGGGCATTAAAATAAATTCTTTATTTATCTACCGGGGAAGTCATTCCGCTTGTGTGAACAATCAAAACCGGGATGCTGATTTCGTGCCGAACCTTGTCAATAGTCGCTCCGTGAACCCAATCCTCAACACCACGGTGACCATGAGCACCGACAATCAAAAGATCAAAATCATTTTCATTAATGGCCTTGATTAATTCATTGGCCGGGTCTCCAAAAAGAAGCAGTGTCTCCACGGGTAAATCTTTCTCTTCTATTTCCCGGGCCAGGTCCTCCAGATACGCTTCATCCTGACGGCTGTGGAGACTGGCGCTTTTATCACCGTAAACGATTGTTCCCGGAGCATCCGCAACGTGGATAAGGGTCAAACGCGAGTGATATTTTTTGGCCATGGTGACAGCGGCAGAAACAATTTCGGCATCGCGGTCGGAATTTTCAAGCGCCACCGCAATAGTCTTGAATGAAAACGAATGAAGCCGCCGGGCAATCTTGGCGCCGGTACGCACAATCCCGCTTTCCCACTCCCGGGACACTCCAAAAAACGGGGAAAATGTGATGTAGGCCAGAACCCCCAAAATAAAAGCGGCTGCCGGAATAATCAACAGCCAGAGGAAAAATGAAGCCCCTGTAAGCCAGCGGGTGAGTTCATCCACAGCCAGTTTTATGTTCAGCACAATGATAATGGCGGCCACCGACCAGCTCAGAAATTTCACCCAGTTTTTATTGGCAAATTCGCCCATCTTTTTCTTGTCCGATGTAAAATGAATCAAGGGAATGGTGGCGAATGGAAGCTGAAGACTTAAAATGACCTGAGACAAAATAAGCAGCCGGTAGGTTCCTTCGCTGCCGGAAATGGCAATAACCACAATAGCCGGCAAAAGGGCGATGCTGCGTGTGATCAATCGTCTGAGCCAGGGCTGAAGTCGAATGTTTAAAAACCCTTCCATTATGATTTGTCCGGTTAGGGTGCCGGTGAGAGTGGAGCTTTGTCCGGCGGCAATCAGGGCCACGGCAAAAGCGACCGGCGCAATATGAGTGCCGAGAATGGGTTTTAGCAGTTGATGAGCCTGCTGAATTTCAGTGACTACAATACCGCGGGAAAAGAAGACGGCTGCCGCCATTATCAAAATAGCCGCATTTACAAAAAAGGCCGCGTTTAATGCCACGGCTGAATCGATGAAATTGAATTTGCAGGCTTCGGCTTTTCCGGTGTACGTATTTGAAACGGCCCGGGATTGAACCAGGGAGGAGTGCAGATAGAGGTTGTGCGGCATCACCGTGGCGCCAATAATTCCGATGGCAATGAAGAGGGCTGACGGCGGCAGGTGAGGCACAAATCCGGCCAAAATTCCTCCCCAATCCGGTTTGGCCAGAAAAATTTCAATCAGGAAGCAAGAACCAATCATCGCAATAAGGGCCACAATGAACGCTTCCATTTTTCGTACACCCAGCCGTTGAATGGCCAGAAGCAAAAACGTGTCCAACGCCGTAAGTGCAGCTCCCCAGAGCAGAGGCAATCCGAACAATAAATTCAATCCGATAATTGTTCCCAACAATTCAGCCAGGTCCGTGGCCGCTATGGCAATTTCGGCCAGAATGTACAGAAAAAAATTCAAGGGTTTGGGATATTCCCGTTTGCAGCCCTGGGCCAAATCGTACCCGGTTACAATTCCAAGTCGTGCCGAGAGGGTTTGCAAGAGGACCGCCATCATATTCGACATCAACAGAACCCAGATGAGCGTGTAGCCAAACCGGGCGCCCCCTTCAATGTCCGTTGCCCAGTTTCCGGGGTCCATGTAGCCTACGCTGACGAGATAGGCAGGACCGATAAACGCAAACAGGCGCCGAAACCATCCCCGCTTCCTGACGGGAACCAAATCTTCCGAAGAGTCTGACTTTGTCGATTGGGTTGTGAAATTCATAAGTAATCCTTTTTGTCATTTCTTCTTTGTGAAAATAAAAAATCAGGGTGTCCCTATTTATTGGGCGGTTCAAGTTGAAGAATTATCATTAAAAATTTCAGCATTTTCAATTTGCTTAATACCTCAAAATGATTGGACTTATCCAAAAATATATTTATATTTATCCAAAGAATTTTTCAAAATCAAGCTTTTTTATTTTTATTTGTTTTTCCTCTTGCAATAGGCGCAAGAAGGGATTATATTAAAAAAATTTATTTTGGGTCAAATCTGCCTGTATACATAAAAAAACAACCCCAATCGAGAGGAATTCCGATGATTTTCTGGTATATTCTCTTAGGTCTTATCGTTTTTCTGGTGATTTTATTTGTCATTCTTGCGAAGGCTCGTCGTCCCGATCAGTTGTTGCTCATCGAAAAACACGGCACCGTTCAGCCTTATCTGAAACGCTGGTATTTTTCGAAATCCGTGCTGGCTTTGCCGGCGACAGTAAAGACCATTTCAACGGAAGTAAAGACGCAGGCCCGCGGGAAAATTGATGTCATTATCAAACTGTCGGTATCCTTTTTCCCCGACCCGGAACGCGCCGGAAACCTGATTCGGGTGGGAGGATGGACTCCCGATGCCGTTGACCGCGTCGCTCAAGAGCTGTCCGGGACTGTGCAGGGGCTGGTTGGGGAACTGGTGGAACCCCTTAACATCACGCAGGTGACGCGGGAGAAATTGTCTCACATGCTGCGGCAAAAGCTTCAGGCTCTGGCGCCAAGTTTTGGAATTACGGTAACCTCTGTGGTTGTTTCCGACGCGGAGGCAGCGGATCAAAAGATTGCAGACGCCATTCGAAAGCAGGAAGAAGCCCGCATTCAGGAGGAAATGGAAAAATCGAGCCAGCGATCCCGAATTGCCACAGAAAAACTGCGTTTGGCGGCGGATGATGAAATTGAGCGCATGAAGCACAAAATGGAAATGGAACATCTCAAATTACGGGAAATTGAGGAGCTAAAAGCGGCCGAGCTGGAACAAAAACTACTGGAAAAGGAAACCGAAAAAAAGCGTCTGACGCTGGCGTTAGAGCAGGAGGAAGCCGAACTGCTGAGCCGGCATCCGGAACTGATGATGCTTACGCCGCAGTTAACCCGATTGGTAGAGGCCAGCCAGCAGCTTAAGAGCGCGAAAACGGTTATTTCACTTTCGCCTGAAATTCAAGACGGATTACCCAGAATTTTACAGACTCTGCTGGAACTGCTTCAGTCCCGTAAGGGTCAGGAAAAGGAATCGTGATTCAGTGAAGAATAAAAAGAGACTGCTTTCACGAGACAACAGGGGAATTGCGGCCGTTTTTCTGCACCTCAATCTTAATCTTAGTCTTAATTTTAATCTTAGTCTTAATTTTAATCTTAATCTTAAACAATGTCCTTCTTAAGGCTCAAACCCTCTTTCCCATCGCTTGTCGGAGAAATTAGCAAGCGCACGGCTGATGCACCTGTCGATCCCGAACGGCGCGTGGATTTTCACATTGGGAATCCTGTGCAGGATGACTCACTCGACCGGCTCTACAACGCCGTTCTTTCCGGAGCAGAGTTTCTACAGCCTTTTGCAGAAGATTTCAACGAAAGCGATTTTCTCTCGGATCTCGATGATCCCGATCTGTCCGAATATTTTAAGCTTTTGTTTGAAACCTCCCGGAAATCGGTGGCGTATTCGCCGGCCGGCGGATTTTCGCCGGGGAACCCGGGAACCCTGACGCGCAAACTGGAGGCCTTTTTTAATCGTGTTCAAGACTCACCCACACGATACCATTTTGGGGAAAAAGGCGCTCCGGAATTTGCCCTGGCCTCCGGCGGACGCTGGCAGGCCCTAAAGCTCTTGCTGCAAGTTCTCTTTGAACAGACCGAATATACCTCAACGCAGGGTCTTGTTTTGGGCCGTTTGCCATACCCCCAAATTCTTGCGGCCTGTTCAAATCAGGTAACTCTCGTCGAGAATTCAGGCCCTTCCTTCTTTCGGAAGCTGGAAGCCGCCCGCAAAAACTCCAAATCCGACGCGCTGCTGTTTGTTTTGCTGCTTCAAAAAGTACCCCAGGAGGATCGCAAGCGCCTGGGCGACTTTCTGCAGCAGCACCCCGTTCTTTTGATCGAAGCGAACGACTCTTTGCAGGCCGAAAGTCTGGCATCTTTTTCAAAACTAAAAGGCCAAATGATTCGCATTTTGTCACCGGCTGTCATTCATCCTTACCTGAACTGGTCCAGCCTGTCTTTCATTTTGGCTCCGGCGGATGTCATTGCGGCCTTTAACCGCCAGCATTTTAAAAAGATGGGGACACCGTCGGCAAGTGAAATCAAACTGCTGAATTTCTTTTTGGCAGAAGACGGAACCCTTCTGCCAGATCGGATACCGGGGGGGAAAACGCCCGATTTTTCGCGGTCTGAAACGGCTCAGACAAAGGGCCTCGTTTCAGATGTGCCGTTTCCGGCAGGCCTGTCTACTTTTCTCAAACGTATCCCCAAAATAGCCGAAGCCATCAGTCAAAATATTCAGCACGAAGCGGCTCGTTTGACCGCCCGTTCCGAACAGATGGCGGCCCGCCTTTCCGAAAGCATCCCGGGGCGCGGAGAGAAGCAGGGATACCCGCCGGCTCAGGATCCGTTTCTTGGAAGGCGCCAGGAAGACATGGTTCGGGATTTTTTTCGGAATTTGGGGAATCCGTCGTATCAGGAGGACCTGCAAAAATCGTTTCTGTCCGTTTTTCAATACCTTCATCCGGAGTATCAGCCGGATCATCTGATTCCGGTGAGCGGTTCCGCACGTACGGCGCTGAGCGCCATGGCCGAATTTTGGGACATTCGGGAAGTGATTGTTCCCGATTTTAGCTGGACTGTAAATGATGCCTTCCCCCGGGTAACGGCCGTTCCTCTCGGGGAAAACCTTCAATTGGATGCCCGCCGTTTCACTTCAGTCCTGCAAGAGAAAATGGCGGCTGATTCCAACTGGCGTAACACCGGGGCGGTCATTTTGAACAACCCGCACAACGCGACGGGAAAAATCTGGAATGAACGGGACGTTGAAGCTGTTTTACTTTTTTGTCTGCAAAACGGAATCCGGGTGATCGACGATCTCTCCTATTCAAATGTGGTGATCGCCTCTGCGGACGCGCGGGCGGAGCGTGTTCCCGTGAAAACCCTCAAAATGCTGGCCATCGGGGCCGTTTCACAGGGTAAACTTCGCCAGAGTCAGGTACGATTTCTGGTGACACTTCAATCCATTTCCAAAACCGATTGTAAAGCCGGTGCCCGGCTGGCCGTCTGTGACGTGCCGGACCCGGTGCTTCGGAAAAAACTTTCTGCAGCACTTGCTCCCATTCCTCCCAACCTAATGGCTGTTTTCATGAGCACGCTGTTTTACCGGCAGGGGGAGGACAAGGTTGCCCGGTTTGCCCGGCTGAGGGATTGGATTATGTCGGAGCGGACAAAAGCGCTTCAGCGGGAATTTGAATCGTTGTCGTCGGAGGCGAATCCATATCACATGATTTATGTCTCTCCCGAAGGAGCCATGTACCCGCGTCTGTTTGTAACCGACATGCCCGGCACGGTTCAGATTGAAAAAATCGCTTTTCAACTGGCCGGGCAGGGGATTGGTCTGATTCCAATGACCAATTTTTCACAAACGGTGGAAGGATTTGATCTGGCCCGGCGGACGTTTCGACTGACCCTTGGCGGGCGGTTGGAAATGGATACCATTCCTCAAAAGGTTCGGCGGTTGGTCACGGAATTGTCGGAACAAATCCGACGCCAGGCCGAAAATTACCACTATTATTCTCTGACGGAATCCGATCTTTTTCGGCAGGTGAAAGCCGATGCGGTTACCCAACAGCGGCTGAGGGCGGTTCGGGAAAAATCAGATGCCGTGTTTGAAGAAATTCGAAATCTGGCAGCGAGCGAATTTTTGAACGCATGTCCGGAATGGGCCCGAAAAAACATGGCCGATTCAACGGCTTTGCAGGATTTCTTGACCCAGTTTTTGCCCAGTCGCTGGAGATTTTTCCAGAACCGGCTTTCTGACTGGCTTCTGATTCGGGAGGCGGTCCGCCTGAACGCGGAGAGTCCCGTTTTCAGGACCACCGTTCAGGAAAATTTTCTGAAGGAATTACAGATGGAGTCGTCCGGAACCCGCCGAAGACGCTTTTCGAGGCGCCTGTTCGATCGAACGGTTCATCCCACACAGATGTACTCCCTTCAGGTGGAACAGTGGCTCACACGGCTGGCAAAGGCGAGTGTGGCTCCGGAGGTGTACACGCCGGTATCCGCAAAAATGCTGTTTCGGGCTCTCGTCCAGGAATACGTTGGCGAAAACGTTCCGATTTCTTCCCAGATGGAAGCACAGGAAGCCATTTGCGACCTGGAGGCGCTTCATCTGGCCGAAATCTTCAATGAAATCTTTTTCGGGCACTCGCCGGGCGTCGTTCTTTCTCTGTGGGGCGATTGGGACGGCAGCACCCGCCCGAGTGGTCAGGGGCACACGTTGGTCAGCGGACCGCTCATTGCCAATATTCGGGCACTAACCCTGTTGGTTCACGGTCTTCAGAAAGAAAACCGGCTGACCGAGGAGGACCTAAAGCAGTTGGAGAAGATTGGGTCGATTGAAAAGCGAATCGAAAATTTTCAAAATATTCTGCAAAAGATTACCGGTTTGACCAGCCGCCTGGAAGAAAAATACCGGAAAACCATTCCCCTGGAATATTCACCGGGCAAAATACGGCAGTTTTTACGAAAGCTCGGCCTCTTGCGCGATCCCCTGAAGTCTATTTGGAAACACAACGACCGGAACGAACGCCGGATGCAGCAGTACCGAAAGCAGCGGTCATCTGAAATCAAACAATTATTCGAAATCAATCGTATCCTGACCGGGATGGTCGAGGCGGCCGTTTCCCGGAACCGGGAAACACTGCAAACTGCGGACACGTTGTTTTATTTGCAATCCTACAAAAACTATCTCAAGCGATTTTATTTGACGCCTCGCATCCACCAAAAAATTATTCTGGATAAAGATCAGTTTACAATTGACACAACGGTTTACAATTTGGTGGAACTCAATGTTCTGGCTAACCAGTACGGGTACGATGGATTTGTCCTGGTGATTCAGGTCAGCATGGCCAGCAGTGCCAGGGCCATTTTAACCCTTTACCAGAAATTGTGTGAGGAGAAGGCGCGGGTTTTGCGAAAAATACCGGGTCTGCATTTGCCGGATATCCGGGTTGTTCCCCTGTTTGAAGAGCTGGAGGCTATTCGGCACATTCCGGAATTCCTGGATGAAATCTGGGCGTTTTCCGAGACCACGCGCAAATTGGGTCAGCCTACGGCCGATCGTTTTCGGGAAATTATTGGGGAGTTTTTTATTGCGGGTTCTGATTTGAGCCAGCAGGTGGGACAATTGAAGGCGTATTCGCTCTATCAGGATGCGCGGGAAATGCTGGATCGCTGGATGTGGGAAAAGAACCTGTTGGGGAGAATTCGTATTAAATTCGGCTCGGGAGAATCGCCGCAACGACAGGGAGGCTATTACGATGCCACGGGAGGCCGGCCGGTTTTTGTTGAAGAATTTTACGAAAAAAACCCAATCGTTGAGTCAATGGAACCCCTGAAAAGGGTTTCTCTCCGCCACGCCCGGTCCCCTCTGTCCGGAATTCTCAGCCACAGCGATTTTCGAACCTTCCAGTCAAATGTGATGGAACAGCTCCGCGGACTTCGGGCCCAGGAATTGGCGAATGTTTTTAATCACATTCGAATCAAGCAGCAAGACTTCTGGACTCGCGTGCTTTCAAGGGCTTCCCGGCTTCCGGTTGAAGGAGACAAAACCTGGACGATTCTCCGCCACCTCATTCGCAGGGAGGATGATGCCGTATTTCTGGAATTTCTGGATGATGTACAGACCAATTTTAAGCAGATTGTCTACGGCCGCCCTGAAGACATGACGGGTATTCACGTGGTTTCCTATTTCTTGTCCCGGACCCTTTTGCCGCTTCGCGACCGCCCCACGGTCCGGCCAAGCAAGGAACCGGCAGTGGATCGAAGCCGGGAAATTGTGGAACGCCTTTCCAGTACACTGCCCCTGGCTACTCACGGAACGCTTTTGCGGGCAATCGGCCACAACAAGGCGCAGACGATTTTGCTGGGAGTCAATCAATTTACGACAGGGCTTTTCCGCGCGACTTACCAATTTTTGGAACGGGGAAACAGGAACCGACTGGAGTTGTTTCAACAACATATTTTGCCTCATCTGCCCGTCCGGGATATTTTGAATACCCTTCGGCTGTATCACGATCCTGAATTAACCTGCGTCCGGCAGGTTGAAGATGTGTTCCCGCCGGGGAATTCGGCCCTGAAAGCCCTGAAAGAGGATCAGTCCGTTTTGAAAGATTTTGTCCCCCTGTTTCAGGAAGAATTACTGCGGAAAAACGGTGTGTTGGCAAAAGGGCAACTGCCATCCAGAAAAGAATGGGATGATCTGATTCCATTTCTTCGCCCGGATTTGGCGGTTCTTTTACAGGAAGATATTTTTAACACACAGCCTGAAGTGCTGCCCGGATGGGCGCACGTCCCTGAAAGCCTTCGTCCGAAATGGGAAGAGGAGTTTATCAGGCGCCGGATTATTGCTGACACTCGTGAAAAAATGTGGCACATGCTCCGGGAGCCGATTTCCGAACAGGTGCGGAGTTTTATTGAACTGGCCCGGGCGGTGAAATCGCTGTTTTCGCGCGAGTCCCGATTTGAGCCTCCAACAGGCAGTGTTTCGCGTGGGCGTGTGACGCGCCTGGCCTCCCAAATTAATGATATGCTCCGAAATGTAGTGGACGACAGCATGCGTCAGTTTTTACTGACCGCCGTGCAGTATTTTATTTATTTGCCCGAAACCATGAAAGATATTCCGGAAGAGGTGCTCCTTGCCCTGCGGGACATGGAGAAAATTCTCAAATTGGATGAAGAGGCACTCACGCGGGAACAACAAAAAATCCTGCTTTCCTATTTTTTGAAAATGGCACGAATCAGTGGAAATAGCGGATAGAAGAAAGACACACCCCTAAATCCGCCTCTTAATAGAGGGGACTTTGGTGGGGTGGTCTTGGGGAGAGCGGGGAAAAAGGTGAAATGCGCTGTTTTTGGTAAGATTTTAGGACTTTGCAAGAATAAAAATCCCCTCTTGAGAGGGGTGGTCTGCCTCCGGCAGAGCGGGGTGTGTGACGGTGTTTATTTTTGAGGGTAGTATTTGAATTTCAAATGGGAAAAGTAAAAGGACACACCCCTAAATCCCCTCTTAATAGAGGGGACTTTGGTGGGGTGGTTTTGGGGAGAGCAGGAAAAAAGTGAAATGCGCTGTTTTTGGTAAGATTTTAGGATTTTGCAAGAATTAAAAATCCCCTCTTGAGAGGGGTGGTCGGCCTCCGGCAGAGCGGGGTGTGTGACGGTGTTTATTTTTGAGGGTAGTATTTGAATTTCAAATGGGAAAAGTGAAAGGACACACCCCTAAATCCCCTCTTAATAGAGGGGACTTTAGTTAAGTGGCTTTGGGAAAGAAGGGGAAAAAGGGGAAAAGAATTACCCCATTCGGGTAAAAATCTGCTTCACACATCTTACATCATTCATCCCCTGATTTGTCAGGGAATACTACTCACCCTATCGAGGAGTTAAAAATGAAACCAGAGATTTACGTCATCAGTTTGGGCGCGGATAAACCCAAAGGTGTACCGGGATGGCCAAATGCCGAATTGGATCCAAAGGAACGGGCAGCAGAACTTTTCAAAAAGGTGAAATCCTTTTTCCCCAATTACACCTTTAGCGGCGGTGAGCTTTTGGACAGTACAAACGATGCGTTCAATGCATTTAAGGCCCGCGTCGAAAAGGCCCAACCGGATGGTGTGCTCATCTTCGGGCTGGCCATTCCACACCATACCGTGAAGCGTTTTGGTGAATTAAACATACCCATGCTCTGGGTGAATGATCCTTATGGCGGCGATCTTTATTATTTGGACGCGATGGAGGTGGGACTTCAGGAGAAATGGCCGTTTGTGGGGTTGAGTTCGTCCCGTTTTTCCGATATTGGGAAAAAACTGCGTTATTTCGACGTCATTCGTGGATTGCGCGACTCCAGAATTCTGGCCGTCCGGGATCGTGCGTATCCGGCAGACTATGTGGAAAAAATCAGGCGAAACCTGGGGGTCGAGATTCTTGTTTTGAATCACGAGGCCTTTAATGCCGTGTACGAGAATGTGTCTGAGGAAGAAGCCAAACAGTGGGCAGAGCGCTGGATTTCGGAAGCAGAAAAGGTGATGGAACCGCAATTTGAGGATGTTCTGGCGGGAGCCAAAACCTACCTGGCCCTGAAGGAACTCATGGCCCGGGAAAAGGCCAACACCGTCACGGTGGATTGCCTTGATTTGGTTTACAGAAAAAAGATTTCCGCCTATCCCTGTCTGGCGTTTTTTCAGTTGAACAATGAGGGCTCCACCGGTATTTGCGAGGCAGACATCGATTCGGCCCTCACGCAATTGATTATCCGCTTTTTGGCTGAACGTCCGGGGTATGTTTCCGATCCTGTGATTGATCAGGGAACCGGACAGATTGTTTACGCCCATTGTGTAGCGGCCTCCAGGATGAAAGGGCCGAAGCGGGAAGCCATGCCGTACATTTTGCGGTCGCATGCCGAGGACAATTCGGGCGCCTCGGTTCAGGTAAAAATGACGCCGGGTGAAATTATGTCGACCATAAAATTTGATATCAAAACCAATCGGATTGCGTTTCACAAGGGTAAAATCGCAGGCAACATTGACACCGATCGGGCCTGCCGAACAAAGGTAGCCGTGGAAGTGGACACGGACGCCCTGGCCCGAAATTACCAGGTGTCAAAATTTGGCTGGCACCGCGTTTCCTTTTACGGCGACTGGGAGACGGAAATCCGCGAGTTGGCTCAGCTCATGCAGTGGGAATTTTGGGACGAATTAAAATAGGCCAAAAAATATTGCAGCCAGAGTGCGGAGGAGATTTTCTTATGTTCAGTCAAAAAACAATGAATTAAACGAATCGCCCTGATTTTTGTTTTAATAAAATCGCTTTGTGAAAATTCGTGGAATGGGTGGAAAAAAAGCTTTTTAAAGTAAACTCGTTCCTGGATCCTGATTCTTACTTGATTTTTGCTTGTGCTTGTTTCGTTTCTAACTCCACACGAAAACAACGTTCGCCCTCCAATATAAAGGGGGAAAATCCCATTCGGTGCAAATACCGCTCGTGGACTTTGCCGCCGGGTCGGGTGTAAATAATGAAAAAACCGCGTGAAGTAAAAAACTCGGCTTTGCGGTGGTACACATATTTCCCAATCTTAAAGTCCCGATATCCGGGAATAACGAAATCGAGTGTAACAAAAAGACTGTGTGTGTCCTGAACGTCGGCAATAAACAGGCCGGCGGGTACCATGTTGCGCAATACGAAAAAAATAATCAGGTTTTTATCCGGATTGAATTTGAAATCGGGTTGAAATTTTTCAATCTCCGTGGCGTAAAACTCGAGAAAATAGTTTAAATATTTGGAATCCTTTTTTACCTCCAAAAGCGTGAAGTATTCCTTTGTCCCGAAGATCTGGATTAAAAAGTAGAGGTCAATCAAAACAATTAAAAAATTCAGAATCACAATTGGGTACGCATGAATCAGAAATCCGTAAAGCGTAAATGCAGCGGCTCCAATCAAATTTATGATACGCAATTTTAGAATCGAGCTCATCATGAGCGAAATGGCAACCAGAATGGAAGCAAAATAGCCAATCAATTCAAATGTACCGATGTGCATGAAAAAGGTGTCCTTTTTTATCGTTTAAGCCAACTCCGGGGAATGACAAAAAAAGAGAAGCCATCTAACATCCGCATGAGAGGGCTCGTCTCTAAGAGAGTTTTCCGCGCTTACACCGATTAGGCAATCCTCACTTGTTTGATGCAAAAGCCAAACTATCCGGCATAAATAAAATAAATTTGGCATAAAAATGCAAAGATAATTAAAATGACATAAATTTGAAAATCATTGCGGATGATTTCAAAATTCTATATATTATTATAAATATAAGAGGAAGATATGACTCCTAAGTATTCTGCTTTAATTATTAAGCTGAGTCAACTGGTTAAAATAGTTTTTATTGCCATTTTGATACTGATTGTAACGCTTTTGCACTACAGTACCAAAACATCTATGCCCCATTGGCACGAAGTCTACAAAACCCTCTATTTTATTCCGATTATTTTGGCTGCTTTCTGGTACGATCTGGCAGGTGCTCTCACGACCTCGCTAATTATTAGCCTGGTTTATCTTCCTCATGTTATTTTTCAATGGGGAGGAAGTTTCTCTTTCAATAGCAGCCGCATTTTAATGATTCTTCTCTATAATATTATTGCGCTGGTCACGGGCTATCTGGCTCAGCGAGAAAAACAAGAACGGGCGCGGTATCAGGAGGCAGCAGAAAAACTGGACGATTCGTATGAACGCTTGAAAGCACAGTCCGATCAACTCAGATTGATTGAAGAAAAGCTTCGTCAAACGGAAAGGCTCTCCACACTGGGGGAGCTGACAGCCAGTTTGGCTCACGAGGTCAGAAATCCGCTGGGGTCCATTAAGGGTGTGGCCGAAATTCTTTCTGAAGAGTATGCGGAATCGGGAAAGAATCGGGAGTTTGTGGATATTTTGCAGACGGAGGTTTCTCGTCTGAATGAAGTCGTAGGGAACTATTTAAATTTTGCCCGGACAAATCGTGTTCAAAAGAAGCCCACAAATATAGTTGAAGTCTTACAGTCCACACTGGCGCTGGTGCGGGTAAAGATAAACCATGCAGGCATCCGAATGCGCATTCACCTTCCGGAAGAGGAAGTACCTGTTTTGGGGGATGAGCATTTGCTGCGGCAGGCGCTTTTGAATCTTGTTTTGAATGCAATTAATGCCATGCCTAACGGAGGGGATTTGGCGGTAAATTTAAATGAAAAAGAAGAATTGGTCGAAATTTGTTTGAAGGATTCCGGTACAGGTATTCCCCGGAATAAGATGAAGGATATTTTTAGGGTATTTTATACCACTCGGGAATCCGGTACCGGATTGGGACTTCCGATTTCGAAGCGAATTATTGAAGAACATGGGGGAAAATTGCTGCTAAAAAGCGAGTATCAAAAGGGCACACAGGCCATTATTATTTTGCCCAAAATGACTGAAAACCATTCGTAAGATTTGTGATTTATTTTCAGGGTACATAAAATGATGAAATTATTACTTGTTGATGATGATGAGAGTCTGTGCCGGGTTATTGCGCACCAACTCAGGCAAATGGATTTTCAAGTGGATATCGCCTTTACGGGTGAGAAGGGACTGGCGCTATTTAAGGCCAACTCATATGACGTGATTCTTTCAGATATTAACTTGCCCGGGATAACCGGAATGGATGTTCTAAAGAGCGTCCGGGAGCGCGATAAAGAAGTTATTTTTATTTTGATTACGGCTTACGGCTCTGTAGAAAATGCCGTGGCGGCCTCTAAATTTGGCGCAGATGATTATTTAATTAAACCCTTTGGAAAAGAGGCCATGCGCTTTGTAATTGAGAAAGCGCTTCGTTTCAGACAACTCCGTCAGGAAAATCGCAGGCTAAAAATTGAACTCTCGCAAAAGTTTGGATTCGATGCGTTGGTAGGGAGAAGCCCCAAAATGGAGGCTCTTGTGCAAATGGCTTTTCGGATGGCCGCCAGCGATTCTACGGTTCTGATTTTGGGGGAGAGCGGTACCGGGAAAGAATTGCTTGCCAGGGGGATCCATGCCAACAGCGGCCGGCGGGAAGGCCCCTTTGTAACCGTAAATTGTCCGTCTATTCCTGAACAATTATTGGAAAGTGAGTTGTTTGGGCATGTGAAGGGAGCCTTTACAGGAGCGGTCAAAGACAGACGGGGCAAATTTGAAATGGCCAATGGCGGGACGTTGTTCCTGGATGAAATCGGGGATTTGAAATTTGATCTCCAGTCAAAGTTGCTTCGTGTTTTACAAGAACGGGAAATTGAACGGGTGGGCGAGAATAAGCCTATTCCTGTCGATGTGCGCATTATTGCGGCGACAAATAGGAATCTGGAGCAAATGATGAAAGACGGACAGTTCCGGGAGGACCTGTACTATCGCTTGCGTGTATTGCCCCTGGTTATCCCTCCTCTTCGGGAAAGAAAAGAGGACATCATCCCGCTTGTTCACCATTTTATCAAGAAGCATGGCAATGGCGTGGATTACAAAATTGACCCGGATGTTCTGGAGTTGCTGGAGAATTATGATTGGCCGGGAAATGTGAGGGAATTGGAGAACGTGATTGAACGTGCGGTTGTTTTGAGTGCCGATGGGCGAATTACATCGGATTTGCTTCCCGAGGAATTCCGTTTTCCTGCCCCCCATCGGATAAGCGGAGGTGAAGGGTCAAAATCGACTTTGCTGGAAGTAGAAAGGCAGGTTATTGAAGATGCGTTGCGCAAGGCTAACGGGAATCAGTCCAAAGCGGCCAAACTGTTGGGAATCCCCCGGCACGTCTTGCTGTATCGGCTGAAGAAATATGAGAAGGGATGAGAGAAAGCAGGATACATGCGTTCAGATAACATGCCTATATTCAAACGATCCATCAAATAAACGGTAAGAATAAGAACAGGCATCAAAAGGGGGAAGTCAAATCATTCTTGGATTTCTAAACGTGCAGCACTGACGTATCACTTTGGATTGATGAAATAATTACAATGAGCTTTGAATATTCTATGTGGGGGGCAAGAAATCTTTTGGCAGATCACGTCCTAAGATCGTTATAAAAATCAGTCTTAGATCAGAAAAGAAGTGGCGATTCTTAAGATAATGCGCTGAAAGTTTAATTTTATGGGGTAAAACCTTTTCCAAATAGTACTTTTCCCAATTCGATGATTGAGCCAATACCCTTTCTTCGTTTCTGTAAACCAGGGATGCCGGATCGGTCATTCCGGGTCTGTTTTGAAGTAAGAATTTATAATCATTTTTATAGAACTGAACATATTTTGGAACTTCTGGCCTTGATCCTACAAAACTCATCTCTCCCCGAAGAATATTAATGAGCTGTGGAAGCTCATCCAATTTATATTTTCTTAGAAGTTGACCCATCCTTGTTATCCGAGAATCGCCGGAAACGGTAATTGAGGCTCCGTTAATATCCCGTTCATTGACCATTGTACGGAATTTTAGGATATCGAACAAAATGAGGTTTTTCCCCACCCTTTTTTGTTTAAAAAAAACAGGCCCCCTGGAATCCAATTTAATAAACAATGCAATGAGTAAAAAGAGTGGCAGGAGTACAGCAAGTGAGATGAGTGAAACGACAAAATCAAAACTTTTTTGAATCAATTTTGCCTCGTCAAAATTGCAGATTTTTCATTTGATATTCCATGTCTGCCCACGGGATAATATTTTTTCTTCCTGTATATCTGAATAATCCTTAGTACCGATTTTATTACCCGATTAACTTCCGATTGTGTCATTCCCGGGAAGATCGGCAGAGAAATTGTGCGTTTATAAAGCCATTCTGAATTTGGAAAATCCCCTTTTTTATAATTGTACGTTTTTTTATAGAACGGATGGTGATAGAGAGGAATAAAATGCACGGATGTTCCGATACCGTCGTGAGCCAACTCCTGAATAAATTGATTCCGGCTGATGGTTAAGCGGTCAATATCTAATATAAGAGTAAACAAGTGCCAGGCATTGGTTATGCCGGAATTGGGCTTGTATGGGATAATTTCGCTAATTCCTTGAAAAGACTGTAGATACGCTCTGGCAACATCTCTTCGTTTTTTCCACATCCATTCCAATTTTCGCAGTTGTGCCAACCCCAAAGCTGCTTGAATGTCTGTCATATTATATTTAAAACCCGCGTCAACCACTTCATAATACCATGAACCGTTTGTTGAATAGCGCTTCCACACATCGGATGAAATACCGTGCAGGCGCGCTGTTCTAATACTTTCGGCCCATTCCTTGTTGTTTGTGGTTACCATCCCGCCTTCCCCAGTAGTCAGGGTTTTTGTGGCGTAAAAACTGAAGCAGGTCAAATCGCCAATTGTCCCAATTTTATTGCTGTTGTACCAGGCAGGTAAAGCGTGAGCCGCATCCTCAATAACTTTTAGGTTAAACTTTTTTGCGATCTTTTTTATGGCGTTCATTTCGCAAGGAATACCACCAAAATGCACAGGGATAATCGCCTTAACATTGCCTGGATCTGCTTTCTTTTCAAGTAATTTCGAAATGGCATGAGGGTCTATGTTCGCAGTGTCCTTCTCAATATCCACAAGAATTGGCTTGGCACCAAAGTAAGCGACCACTTCTCCAGTAGCCGTAAACGTAACTGCAGGGATCACGACCTCATCTCCCCTCTTGATACCGACAGCTTTCAGGGCCAAGTGAAGAGCCGCTGTCCCGGAATTGACGCTTATTGCCTCAGAGACACCAATATAATCAGCAAAAGCCTTTTCAAATTTGATGGTTTTGGGGCCCATGGTAAGCCAACCCGATCGAATAGAATCAATTACTTCGTTAATTTCTTCATCCGTAATATAGGGGCGGTGAAAGGGAATATTTTTCATTGAAGGTGTTCCTGTTTTATAGTCAGCATTTTTATTGACGTTGGCATCATGAATTTTCTAAAATACCAAAAATTATGTGATTTTTTTATGAATTATTTCTATATTGAAATACAAAATTGTAACTGCTCCGGTTTGTAGTCGTTAGATTCCTAAAGACTGTTAGTTGGGGATCACGCCACTGGTTAGAATTATATGGCTGTTTCGTATTAATATAGTGGTAATAAAATGGCATAAAATATGCAGGTAATTCCAGATGAATGCAATCGATTTGCGGCATTTTATTTATTATATCAAAAGAAAGAAGTTCGTATGAAAAAGAATAAAATTAAATATTACATAAAAGGCCAGATCTTTTTATTTATTTTATTTTTAAGTATCGCCCGCCCTATAGCTGCCAAAACCTATTTTATTGATCCAAACGGATCAAATCAAAATCCAGGAACGGAATCACTTCCTTTGGCTACATTTGAATATGCTATGAACGTTCTCCAACCCGGCGATGTGCTCTTGCTAAAAGACGGTGTCTATCGGCAAACATTGAATGTAACCCTTTCGGGAAAAGAAAATGCCCCCATCGCATTTCGGGCTCAAAATGATGGAAAGGCTGTCGTTGATGGTGAATATGTTCGCTCGGTATTGACCATTGTAGATCAGCATGATATTACGATCGGGGGCATTGTATTTAAGAATTCGAATGGGAGTGTAATAAGGGTTACCCGTTCGTCTCGTGTTATTTTAAGACGGGTCTCCGCCTATAATGCCGGTTCCGGCAATTACCATGTATTTGACATCTGGTTGGATCATGACATTCTTTTGGAGGATTGCGCCGCCTCAGGTTCTGGTAGAATGATGTACGATGTTCTTAACTCTCGGGATATTACACTTCGCCGATGCTGGGGACGCTGGCAATCCCATTCCGGCGGCGGCGGAGATAACGGCATTATTGAAATTTATGGCACAAATAATTCTTTGGTTGAAAACTGTATTGGTACGAAAGATACCCATGCTTCGGTGAATGTTCAAGGTATTGGAGTCTGGGCAAACTGGTACAACGAACGGGCGGATAGCAATCGCTTTTTCGGAAATATCACATTTAATCTTTCATCTTGGTCATTTTTCAATACCAGTGCCCAGCACCGCACGATTGCCAATCAATTTATTGACAATGCCTCCATTCAATCACCTTATGGATATATTCAACGCGGAGATGCCAATTGCACGGTGCGACAGATGACGATTGTGGGCGCCCAAAAAATCGCTTTCTCGTTGGATCCCAATTCCCTCCCATTGGACTCTGACTATTTTATTAAAAGCGACGTGAGAAATTCTGTTTTTATCGACGCCGGTATTGGATTTTCTGTGAATAATCGATTTCCTTCAAGGATTTCCCTATTTGAAAAATATAATGATCTTTTTCGGGTAGATCGACCCTATAGCGGCTTTTCTCCTGCCAATTCCCATGATATTCAACAAGATCCAGAATTTTTGGTCAATCGCTATGGAAAGGGAGGATATTTGTTTGTTCCTGATTCTTCCCCTGTCAAAAATTTGGGTGAAGCGGGGACGAGGATTGGAGCAAAAATACTCTATCGTTACGAAAATGGTTCTCTTTCAACTATTCCTCTTTGGCCATGGCCTATGGAAGAACGCATTCTTAACGAGACGGGGCAGAGTGTGACCTATGAATCAAAAGGTGGGCTCTGGAAAACGCTTGACGGACTTTATACTGAAACACAATCCCCCTTTGACTTCAGTATCTCAAGTGAAAGTGAGATTGATTTACCGGTCAGGGGAGAGGCCGACGCCAACATTTCGATTAAATTAATATCGGGGAGTTCATCCCCCGTTACATTGTCTGCAGAAAAACTCCCACGGGGAGTGACTGTTCAATTTCAGCGGGAACCGTACACCCCTACCTGTGAGGCAAAAGCAATTTTTAAGGCCGATTCAACAGCTATTCCCGGAAACTACTATGTTAGCCTTTGGGCTGATGGGAAAACCGTTCAACACTCTGTAAATTTGAGGCTGGTTATCACGAAACCCCTGACAAATGAATTAACCAGTTTCCATGTAATATCGGCTATTACTGTTGATGGTTTCCTGAGGGAAAAAGCCTGGAACTATGCAGATTCTGTTATATTTAATAACCCACAAAAAAGCGATAATCAAGTCACCGCTTTTAGTCTATGGAATGATCAAAACCTTTATTTTGCTTTTCGTGTTAAAGATAACCAATTAGAAGTTTCAAATTCTGCACTTTGGTTAGATGATGGTATTGAAATTTATTTGGATACCCAGAACAATAGATCCACTTCTTTAGATTCTGATGACTATCATTTTATTGTGACTATAAATAAAATATCTAATATTTCGGGGATACCCATTGGTTTTCATCAAAGTGAGCAGGGTTATGTTCTCGAGATAGCGATACCATGGTCCCTGATCAATACAGTTCCTGCAGCTAACCAAACAATGGGATTTCTTCTCGGGAATAATGACCGTGACAATGAAAAAACGGTACAGTTTGACTGGCTAAATCTGATTCAATTAGGAAGTTATGCTCATCCCAATTTATGGGGAACTCTGTTTCTCTCTAATAAACCTGTAGGGTCTGTGGATGACAAGCCCCCCCAACAGCCGTCCGGCATTCGTGTCCGGCCGGGGGGAAATTAGCTAACATAAAAAGTTCATGTAAAAAAGCTCATCCAATGAAATGTGTTCTGGCTATTCGCAATTCTATCGGTTGGGCGGAATTTCCAATAACACGGCTGGCTTATTCTTCCCCTTGAGAATAAAAAAATCCCAGATGCCTTTTATATATCCCATTCCATAACTGAAATGCAGAATTGTGAATGCGGCCGGAAGGTAAAATATTTCCTTCCAATTTTTCCGAAAGGCCCTTTTAAGGGACACAAAAAGGCTTATCGAAAAATAAAACCCTAATAAACCCAAAAGTGCCATACGACCCAGTGGATAAAGAAAGGCTAAAGGGATTAAAAGGGTTAGGGAGCTCACAAAGAGCCCGGGGATTAATTGGCGCCAACTCAATATCTTCCCCAATTTTTGTACCACTCGTGGCTTAAAATAACCATATTGGAAGTACATTTGCCACAATTTGAGAAAATTATCTCTGGCGTGATAATAGCTTACAATTTGAGGAACGAGGAGAATTGTGCCCCCGTTATTGATAATACGATAGTTAAATTCATCATCCTGATTGCGCGTTAATTCTTCGTCAAAATAACCAAATCTTGCAAAAACGGAACGCCGATAACAGCCGAAGGGTACTGTGTCCACGTAGCGAATTCTGTCCGTTCCAATTCGAAAATAGGAGTTTCCCATTCCAAAGGGATGGGAAAGCGCGCTGGCAATTGCCCTGGATTTTGGAGAATTTGTTGCGGGGATTGTAACCAAAACGCCTCCGACACAATCAACCTGGTGTTTCTCCATCATTTGAACATTTAGGGAAATGAAGTCTGGTGTTATTTTGGAATGGCTTCCCAATATAATGACATACTTGCCGGAGGAAGAACGAATGCCAATATTCAGTGCAATCGGCGTTGTGAGGCCGGGATTTTCAAAAAAGCGAATGTAAGAATATTTTTTTGCATAATGTTGGGCGATTTTAGTCGTTCCATCATTACTCTTTCCATCAATAACCAGAATTTCTAAATTTTCCTTCGGGAATGTACTCTCAATAATTGAATCCAGGCATGGAGCCAGATATTTTTCTTCATTTCGGCAAGGGATAATAATTGATACAATCATTTATAAAAAGTCCTGTGTTTCTTAAGGGGAAGGTAAATGGGAAACTCGCGGTCTAAATGTTCTAAGTCTCAAGACAGGGTTTAAGGTTGTTTTATTGTGTTTAATCAATAAATTCACGCAACCAAAGCTCCAAGTTTACCCAACGCCAGATATAACCACTTATGTTCCGTTTGCCCTCACAGTGTATTGCAAACATTTGTTTTGCCTCATCAGCATTAAAAAACGGCCTTGATGCAAAACTTCTGGAGTTTAGAATCTGCGTTATAACAGCCTTCAATTCTCCTCTGAACCAGCTATCTTCTGGTGTAGAAAATCCCATTTTATCCAGTCTATTATGTACAAGCTTGGGCAAAACCTCCTTCGTCGCATTACGAAGTATGTGCTTTGTAACCCCACGCTGTATCTTTTGAGAAGAAGGCAGGGAAAAAGCGAATTCCACTAACCTGTGATCCAGGAATGGAACTCTGGATTCTATGGAATGCGCCATGGAATTTCTATCGTCAAATCG
>JAADHR010000132.1 GCA_013151735.1 Calditrichota bacterium
AAATGGGGTATCGGGCGCTTCCGATTGCGGCCTCTCAAATCATCGACTGGCGGAAACAAAGTGCCCACGTATCGCATCGTCACGTGGCTGTAGCTGCGGGAATTGGCTGGCGGGTGAGAAACAATCTGCTGGTCACAGCGGAATACGGTGCCCAGGTGCGGTTGGTGACCGTCCTCACCACTCTTCCGCTTCCCGTGTCTGAGGAACGTGTTCCTTTTAGCTGTGGCCAGTGCCGCCGTTGTGTGGATGAATGTCCGGTGGATGCCCTGGGCGAATCCCCGGAGGATTTCGATTTTGATCGGTGTTTTTCCCTGCTGGATTTCTTCTCCAGAAAGAAGGGACTGGGCGTTATGATCTGCGGGCTGTGCCAAAAAGCCTGTCCCGGCTCTGAAAAACTGTGGTAGCGGCGCCGATGGAATCCGCTTCAGTAAACCCGTCTCTTTTTGAATGGGTGGATCGGTTCCTCCATTTCATTCGTCTCGAAAAAGGGCTTTCGGATCACACAACCCGGGCCTATTCATTCGATTTGATGCACTATCTGGAATTTCTGGAATTAGAGGGGATTTCCCGGTTTTCAGATGTGTCGATTCAAACAGTGCTCAAATTTGTGTTTTACCTGAATGATCTGGGGTACGCACCGGCCAGTTTGGGGCAAATGATTTCGGCACTGCGTTCGTTTCACCAATTTTTGTTTGAGGAGGGAGAAACCGAGGCGGATCCCACGGAGAATCTGGATTCTCCGAAGCTGCGCCGAAAGATTCCCGTGGTGCTGTCTCCACAGGAGGTGTCTGCGATTCTGGATCAACCGGACATCGGCACGCCTTTGGGTTTGCGGGACCGGGCCATGATTGAATTTGCTTACGCCACCGGAGTGCGGGTATCGGAATTGATTCAAATCAAACAGAAAGATATTTTTTATGATGTGGGCTTTGTGCGCGTTTTTGGAAAGGGATCCAAAGAACGGGTGATTCCTTTTGGAAAACTGGCCAAAAAGTATGTTCAAATGTATCAGTCCGATGTCCGGCCGCGCGTGTATCGCCCCGGAATTTCAGGAGATGTTTTATTTTTGAGCAGAAACGGACGACCCCTTACCCGGATGGCTTTTTTTGTTAATTTAAAAAAATATGCGTCAGCGGCGGGAATCAAAAAAAATGTAAGTCCCCATACGCTGAGGCATTCATTTGCCACTCATTTGCTGGAAGGGGGCGCCGATTTGCGGGCCGTGCAGGTTTTACTGGGGCATGCGGATATTTCAACCACACAGATTTACACGCACCTGGATCGGGATTATCTCAAAGAGGTGCACCGGACATTTCACCCAAGGGAAACTATGTAAATGGATTTAAGAAACAGGGTTGTTTTAATTACGGGAGCCGCTCAGCGGGTGGGACGAGCCATCGCGAATCGTCTGGCAAAGGATGCCTCTCGATTGGTTATTCACTACCATCGGTCGGAGGTGTCGGCCCGAAAATTGGTGAAGGAACTCAACCAAAAGGGTGTGGATGCGCGGGCGCTTCAGGCCGATTTGGCCGATCCGTTTCAGGTTGAGCGTCTGGTGAGAGAAACCGTGGACGCTTTTGGAACCGTGGATGTCTTGATCAACAATGCGGCTGTTTTTTATCGAACACCCTTTCCTGAAATTTCCCTGCACGATTGGGAAAAATTGATGCGGATTAATCTGCGGGCGCCCTTTCTGCTGTCCCGGGAAACAGGGAAAATCATGTTGGAGAAAAAGGAGGGGGTCATCATCAATATTGCCGATGTGGGAGGTATTCGGCCCTGGGGCGATTTCATTCCGTACTCGGTTTCGAAGGCCGGGCTGATCATGTTGACGCAAACTCTGGCAAAGGCTCTGGCGCCGGATATCCGGGTTAATGCGGTGGCTCCCGGGCCGGTGCTGCTTCCGGAAAATTACTCACCGGAAGACGAGGCTGCCTCTTCCAAACGGACCCTTCTCAAGCGCGTGGGCAGCGCAGGGGACGTGGCCGAAACGGTCCACTTCCTGTTAACCGGATCCGATTTTATCACGGGTGCGGTGGTGCCCGTGGATGGCGGCCGGGCGGTTTTGTAGCTTAAATAGCCGGTGCGCATTGGAAATCTGAAAAAATGCGTATCACGGAGAATCTCAAAGGAAAAAAAGAGAACCACGGAGAAAAAACATCCTTAAATAACTTCGTGACTTCGAGCTTTTGTGGCACTTTTTTGTTAATGAGAAATACATGAAAATCTATTTCGCAGCCTCCATCAGCGGCGGCCGAAAATTTGAAAAAACCTACCAGATTATCGTTGATTTTTTGAAAAAGAACGGCCATGCGGTTTTGACGGAACATATTGCGTACCCCTCTGTTTTTGATGAAGAAAAACACATTTCTCCGGAACAGGTTTATTCCAGGGATCTGGCCTGGTTGGCAAAATCGGAGGTTGTGATTGCGGAGGTGTCCAATCCGTCTCTGGGTGTAGGGTACGAAATTGCCAAAGCGCTGGAAATGAAAAAGCCCGTGCTGTGCGTCTACCGATCCGGAATATTTTTAACAAAAATGATTACAGGAAACAAAGATCCGCTATTAACCGTAAAAGAATATTCGTCGCTTGATGAACTACGATCAATTATTGCCGATTACTTGAACAATTGAAAGGTACCGTATTAAAATGGAAACATGGGTTGATAAAATACTGTTTATTCCGGTGTTGCTTTTTTCGATTATTATTCACGAGTGTGCACACGGTGTGGCGGCCTATCGGGCGGGAGATCCGACCGCAAAAATGATGGGGCGAATCACGTTAAACCCCATTCCGCACATTGATATTATGGGATCGATTATTGTTCCCTTGCTGTTCCTGCTTACGCCGACAAACATCCTGTTTGGATGGGCCAAACCCGTTCCGGTAAACCCGGCCAACTTCAGAAACCGAAAACGGGATGAAATGATTGTTTCGGCGGCCGGTCCGGCGTCAAACATTGCGCTATCGCTGATTTTTCTTGTGCTTACCATCCTAACAATCGGATTATTTCAGGCCCTTCATTTGTCCCCGAATTTTATTCGGCGTTATTTTAATGTCATGGCCTCAGGGATGCTGATTAACCTCGTACTGGCCTTTTTTAATCTGATTCCAATTCCGCCTCTGGACGGGTCGCATATCCTTGAAAATATCCTTCCGCCGAGAGGACGGGTATTTATGGCCCGTCTCCAACCGTATGGCTTTTTTATCCTGTTGATTATTATCATGGTGCCGCAGCTCATTCAAATTGCCTATTGGCCCGTGAAAATGGTGTGGCATTGGTATATGCTCATTATGGGCATGTTTTTATAATCCATGACGTTCCCTATTATTTTATGAAGATTTCGAAGAAAGCGCCCCCCAAAGCGGGGGCGTGGTCTCCAAAATTTCCCTTGCGAAAATCCCCATAATTTTGTATACTTTTAATGTGTTACCGCAATTACAGAAAATCTTGATTATTAAACTACGGGCTATCGGGGATGTGGTTCTGGCGACTCCGGTCATTGAAAATTTGAGGAGAGCATTTCCTCATGCAGCCATTCATTTTCTGACGGAATCGCCATCGGCGCCGCTTGTGCAAAACCATCCGGGGATCGATCAGGTTATCGTTTATCCCCGGCAGCGTCTGGAAAACGAGCCGATTTTCCGGCGGTGGTTCTTTGACAGCCGTTTTCTTTGGAAGCTGCGTGCCGAACAGTACGATCTGGTTCTGGATCTGTTTGGCAATCCCCGCAGCGCCATTATGACGCGCCTGAGCGGCGCTCCCCGGCGGGTCGGGTACAATTTTAGGGGAAGAAAAGCCGCCTACACAAGGGTTGTAACCAATCGCGGGGCAGACGTTCACGAAGTGGAATTCAATCTGGATGCGCTGCGGGCTCTGCAGATTCCCGTGGTAAACCATCAACCCAAAATTTTTGTTTCTGAAGAAGATAGAGAGTTTATTCGAAATTGGATCGGGCAGAATCAATTGACCGATCGCCTTCTGATTGGACTCAATCCCTCGGGAAGCTGGCCGGCAAAACGATGGCCGGATGAGAAGTTTGTTCAGGTGGGGAAACGGTTACGGGACCGGTTCTCGGCGACAGTCGTGGTTCTTTGGGGCCCCGGGGAAAAGGAAACAGCTCAAAAAATCACAGCGGGAATTGGAGAAGGGGCGCTTCTGGCGCCGCAAACAACCCTGCTGCAATTGGCAGCTCTTTGTGAGAAAATGACTCTTCTTGTGAGCAACGATTCCGGGCCCATGCATATTTCGGCCGCCATGGGAACGCCGACACTTGGAATTTACGGCCCGACCCGTTCAAATCTACAGGGTCCTTATGGAGAAAAAGCGCGTGCCGTCGCCCATTGGCAAATTCCCTGTTTGGGTTGTAACCGCCTTACCTGCCCCTTATTGGATTGCATGAATTATTTGACGGTGGAAGAGGTGTTTGAGGAGGCGGTGAATTTATGGGGTCAAATACCTGCGGATTTTAGATGAAAACGCTCTCGGTCACGATTATTACCCGCAACGAGGCAAAAAATATTGCCGACTGTATTCAAAGCGTTTCCTGGGCGGATGAAATCGTTGTGGTGGATGCCATGAGTACAGATGCAACGGTGGACATCGCGAAATCGCTGGGGGCGATTGTTTACCAGAGGCCATGGACGAATTTTTCGGATCAAAAATCCTTTGCGCTTTCAAAAGCTTCACAAGAGTGGGTGTTGAGTTTGGACGCGGATGAGCGGGTATCGCCGGAACTGGCTGAGGAAATTCAATCCCTTTTGCAGGAGGCCACCCCGTGTGACGGCTATGAAATTCCCCGAAAAACCTTTTATCTGGGAAGGTGGATCCGGCACTGCGGCTGGTATCCGGGATTTCAGCTCAGGCTCTTTCGAAAAGAAAAAACCCGTCTCACCCCCAGAAAAGTGCACGAAGGGTTTGAGGTTACGGGCAAAATCTGTCGGCTTAAAGGGGATATCCTCCATTTTACGGCGGAAAGGCTGGAGGACCATTTTAATAAATTGGTGCTTTATTCGGTGCTTGAGGCGGAAGAAAAGGCCTCCCAAAAAACGGCTCATTGGTTTGATATCCTGGTCCATCCGGTATCGGCCTTCTTTCGAAAATATGTTGCTCTCAAGGGATTCTTGGACGGGCGGGAGGGATTCCTGCTTTCGGCCATGACGGCACTGGGCAATGCCATGCTCTATTTGAAAATCTATGAAATTCAATTGAGGGAGCGGGGGAAACAGGAGCCAGAAAGTAGTGATTAACGATTGAGGGTTTTGGCTTGATTACAATTCCAAATTGCAAAAGGTTTACGGGGTACAAACCCTGCGAACCCTTTAAAACCTGTGAGACCTGTGACTCACCGGTGCCCGTCGGCACACACATCTTGCTGATTAATCTGGATGCCCTGGGAGATGTGCTGGTCACCACGGCCATTCTTCCCGCGCTAAAGAGAAAATATCCGATCAGCACGATTCGTTGGATCACCAAAAGCTACGCCCTTCCTCTGCTTCAAAACAACCCCTACCTCGACGAGGTTCTTCCCTGGAACGATGACAACCGATTGATTCTTCAAAATATGAGATTTGACCTGGCCCTGAATGCCGACAAAAATCGTAATTCTTCGGCGTTTATTCAGACAATCGATGCGGCTCAAAAAATGGGCTTTGGCCTGAATGCGTTTGGTGCCATCATTCCCCTGAACCGGGAGGCGGAGTACAATTACCGAATGGGGATTGAGGATCAATTAAAATTTTTCGACAATCAGCGTTCCGGCCAGGATATTCTGGCGGAAACCTTTGGTCTGGATTACCGCCGGGACGAGTACGTGCTGCCGCTGACCCCAGAGGAAGAAGCCTTTTCAAAAAAATATCGGCATGATCTGGGGATTCAGTCCGATGATCTGGTTCTGGCGTTCAATACCGGATGCTCCAAACGCTTCCCAAACAAGAAATTGACCGTTGAACAGCACATCCAGCTTATTCGGAGAATCACGTCAAAATTTCCGGATGTAAAAATTATTTTGCTGGGCGGATCGGAAGACACGGAACGTAATCACGCCATTAAAAAAGCCGTGGGCGATTTGGCTGTTGAAACGCCCACAACGGACGGCTTGCGCAAAGGGATTCTTTACGAGAACATAGCCGATGTGGTTATCTCCGGAGATTCATTGGGAATGCACATTGCCATTGCGCTGAAAAAATGGGTGATTGTCTGGTTCGGCCCAACCTCCCCTCAGGAAATTGATCTTTATGATCGCGGGGAAAAAATTCTGAGCCACGCTCCCTGCGCTCCGTGTTGGAATCCAAATTGTACCACGGGAACGTTAGAGTGCATTTACCAACTGGATTTGAATCGTCTTGTGGCTGCCTTTGAGCGATTTTACACCTCTGTTTGGAAGAAGAGAGTTCCGGCGGAGGACATCCGGTGAACCGCTTGTCCGTGCTGGTACTGACGAAAAACGAATCGGCCAACATTGAAGCCTGTTTACAGAGCGTGGAATGGGCGGACGAAATTGTGGTGATTGACACGGGAAGCACAGACGACACGGTGTCCAAAGCGAAACGCTTTACGGAAAAGGTGTTCGTAACCGAATGGCAGGGATTTGCCGGCACCAAGAATTGGGGGCTGCAAAAACTAACCGGCGACTGGGTGCTCTGGCTGGATGCGGATGAACGGGTGACGCCCGAATTAGCCGAAGAAATTCAGAGCGTTTTAAGGAATCCCGCGTACGATGGGTACCAGATTCCCCGGAAAGCCAATTTTCTGGGACACTGGATTCGTCACAGCGGGTGGTACCCCGGGTACGTTTTACGGTTGATCAAAACAGATCTGGCGCGGTTTGCGGATACCCGCGTGCACGAGGGGTTGGAAGCCCCTGCACGCATGGGCCGACTCAACCATCCGCTGCTGCACTTTACCGATCCCACGCTGGAGCATTATTTTGAAAAATTCAATCGATACACGACCCTGGCCGCTCTGGATCTGAAAGATCGCGGGCGGCACTTTCATTTGGTCGATTTGCTGGTTCGTCCGGCGCATATTTTTGTGAAAATGTACGTTCTAAAAGCCGGCTTTTTGGACGGATTTGCCGGATTTTTGTTAGCCGTTCTCTCGGGCTTTTATGTGTTGGTAAAATATGCCAAGCTCTGGGAGCTGCTTCGGAAAAGCTGATTTGGGTAAAGAATATTCTTTTTACTCAGTGGTTCTCTTTTTTTCTCCGAGGCCCTCTGTGTCATTTTTTAGTCACACAGAATTTCGCAGAGACGCCTAACGTATCGCAGAGTTCATTTGGATGCCAAACGTGCAAAACCGAAAGCGTTCATTCGCGCCTTCACGGCGGATGTTTTTAAAGGATCAAGATGACACAAAATGACGTACTGAAACGGTTTTTTTCGGGAGATCGACGCGCCCTGGCCCGCCTGATTTCTATTGTGGAAAATGAAAATTCCCGCGCCGATTCCTATTTAAATGAAATTTACAACCACATGAAAGGGGCGTATCGCATTGGCATTACCGGTCCGCCCGGGGCAGGGAAGAGCACCGTTGTAAACCAGCTGGTCAAGCAATATCGGCAGGCGGGAAAAACGGTGGGAGTTATCGCGGTGGATCCGACCAGTCCCTTTACGGGAGGCGCTCTTCTGGGTGATCGGGTGCGAATGATGGATTCCGAATTGGATCCCGGGGTGTTTATTCGCAGCATGGCCACCCGCGGGAGTCTGGGCGGATTGTCCAAGACGGCTCAGGATGTGGCCGATGTGATGGACGCTTTTGGGAAGGACATCATTTTTCTGGAAACGGTGGGCGTGGGGCAATCCGAATTGGACATCATTCAAACAGCCGATGCTACGGTTGTGATTCTGGTTCCGGAGTCCGGCGACAGCGTTCAGGCCATGAAGGCCGGTTTGATGGAAATCGGGGATATTTTTGTCCTGAACAAATCGGACCACCAGGGAGCTGACCGGGCATATCTGGAAATCAAATCGGTTTTGCAACTGAAGCCTGTTCGGGATGACTGGCGTCCGCCGGTGCTTCAGACCGTTGCCAGTGAAGGCAAAGGGATTGCAGAACTCTACGAGACCCTGCAAGAATTTCAGCGCTATCAAAAAGAAAAGCATATTCTGGATCGAAAATTTAAGCAGCGCATTGAAAGCCGTATCCGGCGATACCTGAACGAGCAGATATTAAAGACATACTGGGATGCTGAAAAGGAAGAGAAATTCACGTCCGGCGTACAGGAGATTCTCACCCGTCAAAAAACCCTTCAGCAGCTGTTGAAAGAGTTTACTAATTTATTGACAGGATGAACAGGATATAAAAATACTTTTTAGAATGGGGAATAATGACGTGCAATATAAAGAATTAACGGCACGAATTATTGGATGCGCTTACCGAGTTTATAATAAGCTGGGTTATGGATTTTTGGAATCGGTCTATGAAAAAAGCCTTATTATTGAATTGAAACGGGAAGGATTGCATGTTGAATCTCAGAAAACGATTAAAGTTCATTATGATAATTTTGTTGTAGGAGATTTTATTGCGGATCTTTTTATTGACCATAAAATAATTGTTGAATTGAAATCAGTGACTCATTTGGCGAAAGCTCACGAAATTCAATTGGTTAATTACCTTACGGCAACCGGAATTGATGTAGGTCTCCTCATTAATTTTGGTGAAGAAAAGGTTGAAGTAAAGCGAAAAGTACGAGAGTTACCCCATGGGATATAGGAATAATCCTGTTCATCCTGTCAAAAATCAAGGAGAAGGCGATGGATGATCTCGACAAGATAAAAAAAGAGAAAGAGCGGTGGGAGCAGGAGATGCAAAAAAAATCCCGTGACCGCAAAG
>JAADHR010000133.1 GCA_013151735.1 Calditrichota bacterium
ACTTCTCACAAAGCTGGGGGTAACCGCTTTGACACCATTCGCATTCTCCGCAAGAAATCAGGGGCGACACCGCCACATGATCCCCTACGGATACAGACGTAACGCCTTCACCAATCGCATCCACAATTCCGCTCATCTCGTGCCCCAGGGTTTGGGGACTCATGGTTTTAAGCAATGGGTGGGGCTCCGTGGGAATAAAAATGGGCCCCTCCACAAATTCGTGAATATCCGAGCCACAGACCCCCGCCCAGGCAATTTTGACCCGCACATATCCCGGCCTCACAGGAGGAACGGGCAGGTTTTCAATACGAATATCCCGTCGTCTGAACCACCGTGCCGCTTTCATTTGACAAAACCCCTTTCCCGCAGAATCTGCATCCCTTCTTCGGGGGTTTCTGCCAAACTCAGGCTCTTTTCAATCGGACAGGGACCGTCACCCCGCATATTCAGAATGACCGGGACCCGCGTTTGATACTCATAATGAATTTCATGAGATTGTAAAAATTTTACTGCACCTTCACTCATAAGTAATGCAAAAACAGCCTTAATTCCATGAAAAGCCGACAAAATGGCTACCGCCCGCCCGACAACCTTATCCGCCAGCGAAGCACCTTTTACCTCTTCAGAATGTTCTTTCAAAAATTTTGCCAGGGGTTGAACGGACGGACCTGTTTCTTTTGCCAATACCTGTCCATCCTTTACCACAACAAAAGATAATCCTCCTTTTCTCAGAATCTCTCCGGCCATTTCCAAATCCGTATTCATTTTGATGGTATCCTCTCTATTCGCTTTTGAAAAGGATAGTTTCAATATTGGCCCAAAGCTTTTCCGAAAGCCGCTCCAATTCGGGTAAATACGCGGCCGTATCGTTTAAAATAGCTTTCTCATTTCCTGCCTCGTTGTCACTCCGGGACGCACTTTCTCTTAACCAAAATTTAATGAGTTTTTCCGTCGCTTCCACATGAAATTGAACGGCAAGCGTCTTGCTTCCAAAGCGAAATGCCTGATGAGGGTACATTTCGGATGATGCCAATAGCGTGGCACCGATGGGCAGATCAAACGTATCGCCATGCCAATGCACGGGAATAAAACGTGAGGGGAACCCTCCAAAAAGCGGATCCGCCTGCCCCTCTTTGGTTAGTGTTACGGGTTTCCATCCGATTTCCGGGCCGGCGTAGCCCCTGTACACCCCGGCGCCCAAAACCCGCGCAATCAGCTGGCTGCCCAAACAAATACCGACCAGGGGTTTTTCGGCTTTGACAACCGTTTCCAGCCATCTTAGTTCATCGGCTAAAAATGGGTAAGACTCCTGTTCGTAAACCCCCATAAATCCACCCAGAACGATTACGCCGGAATAGGCTTCCAGCCGTCCCGGCAGCATTTCGCCCCTGTAGACGTCCCTGTAGGTAAAGGGAATTCCTTCACGAATAAATAGGCCTTCCCAGCTCCCCAGGGTTTCTTCCAAGTGATGCCGTACAACTAAAATAGGTAAATCCATAGTTACACCTTTTTAATTTTTGGAAATACAAACGTTGACCCTTTTTGCCCGCAGGTCACATCAATATCTTAATCGCCGCATTCCCCACTGAATACCCCCCCATAAAAATATCCCCCTTGTTGGAGGAGACTTCCTGCTACCAAAATTGGATGCAAAAAATAAAAATCACACAAAAGCCGAAAGCCCCGTAATCTGCTCTCCCACAATGAGTGTGTGGATATCGTGCGTCCCTTCGTAGGTTTTCACCGATTCCAGATTTGCCGCGTGCCGCATCGCCTGGTACTCTCCCACAATTCCGTTGGCTCCCAAAATATCGCGAGCCAGCCGTGCAATTTCCAGAGCCCAGTACACATTGTTCTGCTTTGCCATCGACACCTGATAAAATTTGGCCTGCCCATTGTCTTTAAGTCGTCCGAGTTGAAGCGTCATAAATTGCATTTTTGTGATTTCCGTCAGCATCTTAACCAGTTTTTCCTGCTGAATTTGGAAACCGGCAATGGGGCGGTCGAATTGAACCCGGTTTTTCGCATACTGAAGCGCTTCATCGTAGCAGGCCATGGCCGATCCGATGGCTCCCCAGGCAATGGAGTACCGGGCCTGCGTCAGACACATCAGCGGGTATTTCAGGCCTTCGGCTTCCGGAAGACGGTTCCGTTTGGGAATGCGGCACTCGTCAAAAATCAGCTCAGAGGTTACCGAGGCCCGGAGCGAAAGTTTGTGTTTAATAAGCGTGGTTTCAAAACCGGGCGTTCCCTTTTCAACCAAAAACCCGGCCACCTTTCCATTCAATTTGGCCCACACCACGGCCACATCGGCGATGCTGCCGTTGGTAATCCACATTTTTGTCCCGTTGAGGACATACGAATCGCCGTCATCCACGGCTGTGGTGCGCATGCCCCCCGGATTGGATCCGAAATCCGGTTCGGTTAGTCCGTAGCAGCCAATCAGTTCACCCTTTGCCAGTTTCGGTAGATAGCGTTTGCGCTGATCGTCACTGCCAAAAGAAAAAATCGGGTACATGACCAGGGCCCCCTGAACCGAAGCAAAGCTGCGAATACCGCTGTCTCCCCGTTCCAATTCCTGCATGGCCAGTCCGTAGGCCACATTATTCAATCCGGCTGCTCCGTAGCCGTGTAAATTGGCTCCCAACAGCCCCAGCTCCCCCATTTCGGGAATCAGATGCATCGGAAAACGTGCCTGCTCGTAGTAATCTTCAATGATGGGAAGAACCCGTTCATCTACCCAGCTGCGTACCGTTTGCCGCACCAACTGTTCTTCTTCACTTAAAAGCGCATCAAAACCCAGAAAATCGACCGATTGGAACTTTGCCATTTTATATCCATTTTTTTAGAATTGATTCGATTATTATTTTAAGAAACTTTTCCCTTTAAATCAAATTTTCTTTTTCGCGTGCTGCTTTTCTTTCAGCAGCCATCTTTCCCGGATTTTCTTCAGATTTCGCCGGACGCCTTTTTTCCGTCGTGAACGGAGATCGTGGGACAGATTTTTAAAGGGTTTCCGTGCCATCTTTTCCTTAGTGTGCCCAGGCCGGCAGCTGTTGCAATACAATGCCAAAAATCGGAATGGCCAGTGCGTAAATCACAATCGTTGTAACAATCACACCCAAAATATCCAGAATAACGCCAACCTTAAACATTTGAGGCACCGTAAGATACCCCGATCCAAAAACAATGGCATTGGGCGGGGTGGCCACCGGCAGCATAAATGCCAGAGATGCGGCAATCGTCGCCGTAATCATCAAGAGAAAGGGATGCTCCCCCATTCCAATGGAGGTTGCTGCCATAATCGGCATAAAAATAGTGGCAATGGCTGTATTAGAGGTAATTTCCGTCAACATGGCAATCATAAGTGCCGTGAGAAAAACCATCAGGGGCAAGGGAACGGCCTTTAAAATGGCCAGCGAATGGCCAATCCACTCGGCCAAACCGGTAACCTGGAATCCCTGCGCCAGGGCAATTCCCCCGCCAAAGAGAATTAAAATTCCCCAGGGGACTCCTCTGGCCTGCTCCCAATCCAGGAGAAAAATTCCCTTTTTAAAATTCACGGGTGTGAGGAACAGAAAAATGCTCACAAAAATGGCCACCGTTGAATCGTGAACATATTTGGCAATTCCAAGCAGATCGGACCAGCCGGGGATGGTGACGAATCCGGCGTGAATGTTTTTTCTAAAAATCCAGCCAAGCGCCATAACCAGAAACCAAAAAAGTGTGTACTTTTCTGCTTTTGAAAGGGGGCCGATTTCTTTCAATTCTTTCGCCACAATTTCCTTTCCACCCGGTAAATCTTTTTGGCGAATCGGTAAAGCAACTTTCACCAGGTAAACCCAGGCCATGGGCAAAAATACCACGACCAGCGGGAATCCAACCAAAAACCATTGAAAAAAATCAATTTCCGGGGCGCCGGGAAACAGCTTTTTTACAGCCGCCGCAAAAACGATATTCGGGGGCGTGCCGATAATGGTGCCGATTCCTCCAATGCTTGCGGCGTAGGCAATTCCCAGCAGCATGGCCACATTAAAATGATCGTCTTTTGTGATGATTTCACCGGCTTTTCGGCGGAGGGTTTCCGTGTGATAAATGATGGCCATGGCAATGGGCAGCATCATCATTGTGGTCGCTGTGTTTGAAATCCACATGGATAAAAAGGCCGTGGCAACCATAAATCCCAGAATAATTTTACGGGGACTGGTTCCCAGAAAATGAATAATGTTAAGAGCGATGCGCCGGTGCAGCTTCCACTTTTCCATGGTCATGGCCATGAGAAAACCGCCCAGAAACAGGAAAATATTCTTATCCCCGTAAGCGGCGGCCACCGTTTTGGCATTTGAAATCTTCAGCAGCGGAAACAGCGCCAGGGGTAACAGGGCTGTGGCCGGAATGGGGATGGCCTCGGTAAGCCACCAGATCACCATTACGGATGCAACTGCCGCGGTTTTCCACGCCGCTACACTCATTCCGTGGGGAACAGGCAAAAACAACATGATTAAAAAAACAGGAATACCTAACCAAAAACCCAATTTTTGCCGAAATTCGTAAACGTCCGACTCTCTCTTTTCCATGATCACCTCTTCAGTTTTTTTCGGCTCCCCAACGGGGGGTCAATGAAATAATTGCTCAAGAAAGGGCAGCAACTGCCCTAACCGATCCAAACCTTTCACTTCATCCCCCAAAAAGGGAATCTGCACCTGTGGAATGCGATTGTATTTATGTTGAATGGTTTCAAGGATTCTTTTTTGAGAGGCGAGATAACCTCTGTAGGGAAAGGCATCATCCACGACCCGATTGACGACCAGGCCGCCTACCGGAACATTGAAACGATGCAAAAAGCGAATGGTACGTGCGGTTTCTTCAAAGGCGAGGGTTTCTGGATTGAGAACAAGTACAAACTTTGTTTCTTCCGAGGTTAACAACCGGCCGATTTTTTCAAACTGAGATTTCATTTGATAAAGTGTTTCAATAACGGGGTCTTTTTCACGGGTCAGCATATCCCGCAATTTCAAAATGCCCTTTCTGGATTGAATTAAAAACTGAATCCAATTGTTCAAATAGTCCGGCATAAAAATCAAGCGCAGCGTAGCGCCGGTGGGTGCGGTGTCGAACACAATCGTTTCGTAATCATTTCGTAAAAGATGTTTGGCAAATTCATCAAAAATAGCGGATTCGTACGCTCCCGGATTGTGTTCAATGGATTCCAGATAGGCTTCCAGATTCAGATGAAACTCCTGAAGCGTCCGGCCAAATTGTTGAACAATCTTTTCCTTGTATGCGTGTATGGCCGATTCCGGATCGATTTCCAATGCAAAAAGATTGGGCCTGATTTCTGTTTCGGTGCCCCCAACGGACATTTCAAAAATATCCGAAAGGGAATGCGCCGGATCCGTAGAAACCAGAAGTGTTTTCCCCCGCCCGGCCCAGTAAAGTGCGGCCGTTGCAGCCGTGGTGGTTTTTCCGACCCCACCCTTTCCGCCAAAAAGAAATTTCACGTTTGCTTGATTCCCAATAAGAGCCGTCTGCCTGACATGTGATCCGTTTAAAACTCGCGGGCGAATTCCGCCATGCGATCGTAAATGGTTTCCTTTCCGCGCGCCATCCGCCGCTGCCAGTACGGGAGTTCTTTCAAGAAAAACGGCAGCAACCTGAATGTGAGATAACTTGGCACGGGCAGTCCAATTAAATCTCCAAAACAAATCATCATAAAAAAATCCATTCGGCGCGCCATTTCCTTTTCAATGTGATGTTTCAGAGTCAATTCAAAACTCCCGTACAGAAACAGGCGCACCGTGCGGATGATCCTGATCAGCAGTTTTTTTGCTTTTTCAAAAGACCCTTTCATCTGGGCGAGCCTGCTTCCCCGGTGGCCGCCTTATGCCCCTTTTGCATGCTGGTGTAGGCTTGAATCGCCAGAACAACCGCAATAATAAACAACAAAACAGCCATCGCCATTAGAAGAAAATCGTGACTGAGCATGTTTTTTACAATCAAATTGATCAGGGCGGTCAGTGTAACGGCAAACATAAAGTACATGGGGTAGCGTGTAAACGCATTCTTGGTTCCCAACTGAGCCAGCCAAACCGAAACGGCCAGCAAAGCCAGAGCCGCCAAAAGCTGGTTTGCCGATCCGAAAATCGGCCAGATGGCCTTCCACTGTCCGCTAAGGGCCAGAGCACCGCCAAAGAAGACACTCACCGTTGTTCCGATAAACCGATTTTTGGCCAGAACGGATTGTTTCACCTCCCCCGTCTTTTCAAAGAATTCCTGAAAGGCGTAGCGCGAAAGGCGAGTGGCGGTGTCCAGAGAGGTTAAGGCAAAGGCCGAAACGGCCAATGCGGCAAATGTTTTTCCCACGTGCACGGGGATTCCCAGTGCGGTCATAAAATTGCCTACGCTAACCGAGAAAAGCGCGATGGGTCCGCCGCCGGATTTGGTCAGAAAAGCCGCGTAATCAGACTTTAACAAAACCGCCGCTGCGGTAAGTGAAACCACGGCCAGAAGCCCCTCCGTCAACATCCCTCCGTACCCGATGATTCGGGCATCGGATTCCCGGTCCAGCTGTTTGGCTGTGGTTCCCGAACCCACCAGCGAATGAAAACCGGAAATCGCCCCGCAGGCAACGGTCACAAAGAGAATGGGAAACAGGTACCCCAAATCCGTGTGGAACTGAGAATAGGCTACCAGTTGTACCTTCGGATTCCCGATAAAAATACCCAGAACGGCCCCCAGAATAAGGGCGTACAGCAGAAATGAATTCAAGTAGTCCCGCGGCTGCAGGAGGATCCACACGGGGGTAACCGAAGCAACAAAGATGTACGCAAGCAAAATGTAGATCCACACCGTTGTGGAAAGCTGGATGGGAAAAACCAATCCGATGTACACGCAGGAGAATAAAAGAATCACACCGATCAGGGTTGCAATTCCCACATGCAGGTGGTAACGGTACACAGCCGCACCAAAAAAGAGCGCCAACACCAGAAATAGCACGGAGGCCGTTGCCGCCGCCGGTACCGACACAAATGTTTTTGCCACAACAATGGTGAAGACAGCCACTACCAGCACCAGCGTGGCCCAGGCAAAAATGAGAAACAGTTTCTTTCCGCTTTCCCCCACATGTTCTTCAATAATTTCACCGATCGATTTGCCCTGGTGCCGGATGGAGGCCACAATGGCGGATGTGTCGTGTACGCCGCCAATGAAAATGGAGCCCAGCAAAATCCACAAATAGACCGGAATCCAGCCAAAAACCGCTGCTGTAATCGGCCCGATTATTGGAGCGGCCCCTGCAATAGATGCAAAATGGTGTCCGAAAAGAATGGGAACTTTTGCCGGAACGTAGTCCACACCATCCGTCATGGTATGTGCCGGTGTGGGTCGCTCAGGATCGATTCCCAGGCGTTTGGCTACAAAACGGCCGTAAAATGTGTAGGCAAAACCAAACAGAACCAGTGCCAATATCATCAAATACGCCGAACCCATGGTTTACCTCCCTCATCAAATCACGCGCTAAAAATCATTTCCTTTTTGGATAGAGACAATGAATCCATTTTATTTGATCAGATTTTCCACATGCTTCAGCGATTTTCGAACAACGACCTGATTTGCGTCGGGGACTACCAATGCCGTCTGCAAAATCAGCCATCCTTTTATCCCCAAAAGAAAATTTTTCCGTTTTCGAAAAGTTCTGATTTCCCGGATAAGCTGCTCCTCTGGCAGCTGCCCGGTCAGGATAATTCCGTAAACGAGCGTTTCCATCTGGTGAAATCCGGGAGTTACCCGTTCCAGAGCGGCCTGGAGAAGGGCTTCCTTGAATGCTCCCCATTCCCTGTCCGATAGTTTCCCCGGAATGATTTTGTACAGGTGAATTTCAGACACGCGGTAATCGTCAATAACCCAGTGTTTTTGAAGAAAGAACCGCTGTGTATCTCTGTGCGATACCGCCACCAAATCCCAGAAATAGTTACCCACCCTTTTTTTCTCTTCACAATCGAAGTAGGCCGTTAGCCGGGATTTGATTTTTTGAAGATGATTTTCCAGCCGGGTCATTGATTCTTGAAATTGACCTTTGGCGCTTGCTGGGCCGCCTTCACCGTTTTAAACTGTTCTTTTTCACGGAATCCCAACATACCTGCAATAAGATTGGTTGGGAATTTCCGCACGGTCTGATTATACACCTGAACAGCCTGAATGTACCGCCGTCTGGCCACTGCAATGCGATTCTCCGTACCCGCCAATTCATCCTGAAGCCGAATAAAATTCTCGTTGGCTTTTAAATTGGGGTAATTTTCAACCACGACCATCAAGCGGGCCAGAGCTGAATTCAATTGGTCATTGGCCTGCAATTTTTCGCCAAGCGTAGACGCCGAGCCCATTCGGGAACGTGCTTCCGTAATTTTTACCAGAACATCCTTTTCGTGAGCGGCGTATCCTTTCACGGTCTCCACGTAGTTTGGGATTAAGTCGTAGCGGCGCTGTAATTGATTTTCGATTTCCGACTGGGCGCTTTTCACCTGTTCATCCAACTGAACCAATGTATTGTACGTGTTTTTAAATTGAACATAAATAATTAGCAGCAAAATGATGATGACACCCAAAACCCAAATCCAGGTTTTTGACTTCTTTGCCATTCTTCCTCCTTAGATTTACAGTTGATCAACCCGTTTAGACAATTTCCGAATTTCTTCGATAAAGGCCTGTGTAAGGTCAAATAGTTTGTTTTTTTTCAATTTGAGTTTTTCGTAACGCAAATCCAGAATTTTTTCAAAGACCTCCCGGTTCAAATCAAACACCTTTGCGGTATTTAAAAAAATATCTCGTCTTGAATTCTGCGTGGATTCATTTTTCAAAAATAAAAGGGCATTAAAAATGGTCAGAAAACTGGGTACGGAATGGACCAGGAGCATGCGCAAGCGCTCGGTTCGTCCTTCAGAATTCAAAAAATTCTGCCGCAAATGCAGGAGTTTGCCTTTTACTTCCCGCTCGCACTGGAGGCGTAAATCGGAGCGTCTGATTTCCAGTCCCCGCAGCAAATCTTCGCCGTAAACAATTTGGTGGAATTTTTTCATATCCCAGAATTCCAGGGGAAAGCTGTCGAGAGAGCTTTTGATGTATTCTGGCGTCAAGAACAGAGGGGTGGCCACCGCCCGTTTTCGCCATTTTTTAAGCAGATCAAAGGTACGGTCGATCGATTTTATGCCGGCCTCCGTCAAAATCACCAAAAAATTGATATCCGATTTCTTTGGGACATAATCGCCTCTGGCCGCACTGCCATAAAGAATAATTGAAATCAAATCCGTCTCGTAAATGGATTTCATATCATCTGAAAATTCACCAAAAATTTCCGACGGAATTTTTGGAATCTTTGCCATAAACCCTCCAGATTGTTTTTGGACAGGATAAACAGGATGCCATTTTTATCCGGTAAATCCCGTCAAAAGAATGATTGTCTATTCCAAAAGCCCATACATTTTTTATTCGCGCATTCGTGGCTATTCCTGCTTGTATGGCCAATAGGGATTAACCCACGAATTTCTCGAATTTTCACCAATTGATTGTATTGAATACAAATGAGTGCCATCCGTGTAAATCCTGTCGAAAGAACAAGCGGTCCGGCCAACTCAATATCCTCCGCCGGCGCCTCCGCCGCCGGAAGCTCCTCCGCCGAAGCCCCCGCCTCCGCCGCCAAATCCACCCCCGCCCCAGAACCAGGGCCCCCAGAATCCGGAGCGCTTTTTCTTCGATTTTCTGCCAAAAATAGGCACAATAATGAAAAACAGCCAGAAGAGAAGCCAAAAAAGCGACCGGTATTTATCCCTTTTTTTGCGCGAGGTCAGCGGCCGTTGTACGGGCATCTGAACACTTCCGGTAATCTGAACCCCGGCATTCTTGGCAATAACACCGGCAATGGCCCGAACCCCGTTCAAATAGGCTTCCCCCCGGCGGCCCTGCTTCAGGTAGGGAACAATATAGCGGTCACGGATTTCACCCACCAGCCCATCGGGAAGAATCCCTTCCAGTCCATATCCGACCTCTATCCACACGTAGCGTTCTTTGATGGCATCCAGCAGCAGCACGCCGTTGTCCTTTCCCTTCTGCCCGATTCCCCATTTTTCAAACAGGAGGTTGGCATATTCGGTTGGCGTGTAATCGGGACCAACAGAATCAACCGTAACAACGGCAATTTCCGCTCCCGTTTTTTCCTTGACTTCCAGACAAATCCGGGTAATTTTGGCCCGATAGTCAGGCGGAATCACATTTGCAAAGTCATTGACGTAACCGACGGGTTTGGGGAAGGTTTCCTTTCCCAGAAGAATTGCCGGCAGGAATAGGACCAGTATGATCGTAATGAATCGTGTTTTTAAACTGCGTGTTTGTTTCATAAATTATCCTTTTCAGGCAGATATATTTTCATAGATCAGCCGCATGCCGTCCAGAGTTAAAAAGGGTTCCACTTTTTCGATGGTTTTCGAGCGGTTTAGAATAACACCGGCCAATCCCCCCGTGCCCACAACATGAACCTTCTTGTCGGTGTTCAATTCATCGATGATGGTTTTTACAATGCCATCCACCTGCTGCACGGCACCAAACATAATTCCGGCCTGAATGCTTTCCTTTGTGTTGCGTCCGATAATCCTCTCCGGAAATTCAAACTGAACCGGAAATAATTTTGCCGCCCGCCGGAACAAATCGATGGCCGAGGTTTCAATACCGGGGGCAATGGCTCCGCCCAGATATTCCCCGTTTTCGGTGATCACATCGAACGTGGTGGCCGTTCCCAGATCGACAATAATCAGCGGGCCGCCGTAAGAATGAAAACCGGCTACCGCATCGCAAATTCGATCGGCCCCTACGGCACGGGGATTTTGGTAGGCAATCTGAATGGGCAATTCCAGAGCCGAACTGACAACCAGGGGCTCGATCCCCATGTAATTTCGGGTCATCTGGGCAAATACCGGGGTTAAATTGGGAACGACTGACGAAATAACCACGCCGGCAATTTCATCCGCCCGGAAATGAGACGATTCGCAAAAAAGCCGGAGCATCATCCAGGACTCATCCTCGGTTCGATTCACGCTGCTGGTCAGGCGCCAGTGGGCCACCAATTTCCTCTCCCGGAAAAAGCCCAACACCGTGTGTGTGTTCCCAATGTCAATGGTCAGGAGAAGGTCTTTCATTGTCTGTTCCGATTTGTTTTGTGCAGCCATTACCACCACTCGTTTAAAAGGAGATCGCCCGCAAAAAAGGAACGTTCCCTGTCTCCGATCTGCAATACCAATCCTCCCCTTGAATTGATCCCCAGGGCTGTTCCCTCGTAAACCCGATTCCCCTGAGCCAAGCGGACCGTCTCACCCCAATAGCGGCCTGCTTTAAAAAAAGACTGCCGAATGTATTTTTCATTTCCCTGTTTGTAATGTGAATAAAAAACAGCCAGTTGATTTAATATTTCCCCAAATAAATCTTCATCATCCACCCGTTTGCCGCATGCCAGTTGAAGAGAGGTGGCGTGATTCCCATAGGCTTCTGAAAAATCTTCTGCTGTTTGATGCGTGTTGATGCCAATCCCCACCACAAGAAAAGTGCCGGGCACGGGTCTTCCCCGTTGTTCCAACAAAATACCCGCGACTTTTTTCCGGTGGATCAACACATCGTTGGGCCACTTGACTTCCGGATCACACCCCTCTATTTTTTTCAAAGCACGGGCCACTGCAAGGGCGGCCGAAAACGGAAGAAGATAATTCTTATCCGCACGAAGCACTTGTTTCAGCAAAACCGAAAACCACAATCCCTTTTCCCGGGGCGATTCCCACCGCCGTCCCAGGCGCCCCCGGCCCTGCGTCTGCATTTTTGCCCGAACAACCAACCCCTCTTTTTTTTTGTCTGAAGGCAAATTCAGAAGAAACGTGTTGGTTGAATCGACGCTTTCCAGCAGAATAAGCTGCCACGGAATGTTTTGCTCCGTACACAACCTATTCCTGCTCCTTGTTTTTGGCCTGCAGAGGAAATAGAATTGATAATAAAATAAGGATTTTACTTGTCATTTGCAATCTATTTTCCCAGGCGATCCTTTAAAAATTCGCGAAATGGCCGGGAAAATTCCTTCCGTTTTAAAGCAAAATCGACAATAGTTTTCAAATAGTCCAATTTGTTGCCGATGTCGTAGCGCGTGCCTTCAATGGTGTAGGAAATAATTTTTCCCCGCTGCAACAAAATTCTCAAAGCATCCGTCAATTGAATTTCATTCCCCTTGCCCCGGGGCGTTTTTTCAATGGCCTGAAATATTTCGGGCGTTAAGATATACCGCCCCGCAATGGCCAGATTGGAGGGACTTTCTTCCGCGGACGGCTTTTCCACCAGATCGGTCACCTCCCAGATGCGGTCACTGATGGGCTTTCCGCCGATAATTCCATAGCGCGAAACCTTGTCCCTGGGCACGACTTCCACCGCTATAACCGTACATTGAAATTGTTCGTAAATGTCAATTAATTGCTGGGTAACGGGAATAACGGAATCGATAATGGTATCGCCCAGTAAAACCGCAAAGGGCTCGTTTCCGGTGTGAAGCCGGGCCTGATAAATGGCGTGTCCCAGCCCGTTTAATTCCTTCTGACGAATAAAATGAATGTGGGTCATGTCCGAAATCCGGCGAATTTCATTGTAAAGCTCTTTGTCCTTCTTGGTTTTCAGACGCGATTCCAACTCGAAATTCCGATCGAAATGATCCTCAATGGCGCGTTTTCCCTTTCCGGAAACAATCAGCACGTCATCGATTCCGGAATCCGTGGTCTCCTGCACCACATACTGAATGGTTGGGGTGTCAATAATCGGAAGCATTTCCTTGGGCTGTGCTTTGGTCGCCGGAAGAAATCGCGTTCCCAAACCGGCGGCCGGAATAACGGCTTTACGAATCATAAACTTTTCCTCACACGTTAAACAATGTACGGTTTAATCACACGAGCATTCAATTTTTTTAATTCGATAATCAATCGGGTAAGCATGGCGTCGTCCGTGTACGTTCCGATAATGGATCCGCCGGAACCTGCAAACTTGGCGGTGGCTCCGCACCGACGGGCCACCCGCACCATCTCCAGGTTGCTTTCACTGATACCCATGATTTTTTCCCGAAGATCAAAATTTCGGTTAATGGCCTCATTCACCGTTTCCAGATCCCCTTCCAGAAGCGCTTTTTTCCCGATTTCTGCCAATTCGGCAATCTCTGCCAGGGTTTCCACTACCAGGTGTTCCCCCTTTTCATAGCGTTCGCGAATGGTATTGAGAACGGTGCCCGAAACCTTTCCCAGACTCACCTTGTAAGCCAGGTAAAGATTGGGCAAAAGCGCGGGGTCTATCGGCTCGTAGATTCCGTGGCCCTTGCTTGCCATCATTTCACGATTAAAATCCATGTACACACATCCCTCGTAAACCTGAATCACCCGATCCTGAAGACCCGCATTGATATTCAGCTCCTCCTTTTCAGCCTTTAAGATAAGCGATGGAAGAATCTCCCTGGGAATCTCCACTTCATAAAATCGCATCAGGGCTTTCATGGCCGCCGTAACAATGGCACTGGACCCCGCCAAACCTACCTGCCGGGGAATTGAGGATCGGTAGCGAACGGTAAAATTCTTGTTTTGAAGGCGGATGTGATGGGATTCGCAGTAGCCGTGGAATGTCGTAATGGCCGCCTTGATCAATCGATCCCCTCCGTAATAGCCGGTTAAACGAACCCGTTCAACCAGGTCGTAAATATTTCGGAAGACATTTTGATCGTCATCCTGAGGTTCGATTTTCAGCTCCGGGGTTTCGTAAAGCGACACATGAGCACCAAAATTTCGAACGCTGATGGAAATGGTTTTTCCAAAGTAACCGTCCGACGGATTTCCTAACAAACCCGCCCGGGCATACGCACGCGATTCAATAATCATAGATTGGTTCAGTCTCCCTTTTTTGAAAATATTCCTTGTGCCTTCGTGACTTGGTGGCATCAGTGGTTTTATTCCCTCAAAAAACCGTGGGGGCCCGGTACTCGCCAAACACCTCACGCAGGGCGTCTGAAATTTCCCCGACGGTGGCATACGCTTCCACCGCATTTAAAATAAAGGGCATCAGATTTTCATTACCGCTGGCAGCCTTTTTCAATTGCTCCAAATTTTCCCGAACCACGCTGTTGTTACGCGATTTACGAAGATGCTGCAATTGTCTGATCTGGACATCCCGAACGGAAGGGTCAACTTTCAGAATTTCGGGGGCGGGCGCATGAGCCGATTGGAATTTATTCACAGCCACTACAATCCGCTCCCCCCGATTCACCGCCTGTTGAAATTTGTACGCGCTGTCAGCAATTTCCCGCTGGAAAAAACCGCTGGAAATGGCCCCGATGGATCCCCCCATGGCATCAATTTTGTTCAAGTAGTCCCACACCCTTTTTTCGATCTCGTCGGTGAGCTCTTCCAGAAAATAGCTCCCGCCTACCGGATCAATGGTATCCGTTACGCCGGACTCGTAGGCGATGATCTGCTGGGTGCGCAGAGCGATGCGGGCCGACTGCTCGGTGGGCAGCGAGAGCGCTTCGTCCATGGAATTGGTGTGCAGGGATTGGGTCCCTCCCAGCACGGCAGCCAGGGCCTGCAGCGTGACCCGCACAATGTTGTTTTCCGGCTCCTGCGCGGTCAGTGCCGAGCCCGCCGTTTGCGTGTGAAAACGCAGCCGGAATGCGGCTTTGTCCGAGGCGTGAAAACGATCCCGCATAATTTTTGTCCAGATGCGACGGGCGGCCCGAAATTTGGCAATCTCCTCAAAAAAGTAATTGTGTGCGTTAAAGAAAAAAGACAGGCGTTTCCCGAATTGATTTACATCCAATCCGGCATCGATGGCGGTTTGCACATACGTCAGGGCGTTGGCAAAGGTAAAGGCAAGCTCCTGCACGGCGGTGGAGCCGGCCTCCCGAATGTGGTACCCGCTGATGGAAATGGGATTCCACCTGGGCAAATGGTCATTGCAATATTCAATGACATTCGCAATGAGGCGCAGAGAGGGCCTGGGCGGATAAATGTAGGTCCCCCGGGCAATGTACTCCTTGAGGATGTCGTTCTGAATGGTACCCGACAATTTTTCCAGTGCGACGCCCTGTTTTTTGGCAACGGCAATCACCATCGCCAGCAAAATGGGGGCGGTGGCATTAATGGTCATGGAGGTGCTGATTTTATCCAGCGGAATACCGTCGAAGAGCCGCTCCATATCCTTCAGGGAATCGATGGCCACGCCCACCTTTCCCACTTCCCCTTCGGCCAGGGGATGATCCGAATCGTACCCGATTTGCGTGGGCAGATCAAAGGCAACCGACAATCCCGTCTGCCCCTGTTCCAGAAGATATTTGTACCGCCGATTGGATTCCTCGGCGGTCGCATAGCCGGAATACTGGCGCATCGTCCAAAAGCGCCCCCGGTACATGGTGGGATAAATGCCGCGCGTAAAGGGAACATCACCGGGAAATCCCAATTGGGCAGCGTAGTCGAAATCTTCCCGCGGCAGACAGACCCGCTCTTCTTCAATTCCCGAGGGGGTTTGGAACAGCTCCAATCGCTCGGCCTGTTTTTTCACAAATGGCCGTAAAATTTTCTCTTCCCACTGTTTCTTAAGCGTATTTACATTCCACGTCATGGCAGGTGCCCAATTTTATTTTGGCAATTGTTCGTGATTTCACTTTAACGCCCACGATCGTTACAAATTTAATTTCAACACCATCATTCGTGAACATTCGCGAATTGGCGGCCAAACACTTTTTGGAGCTCACTTATTTCCGAATTCGCGATCTCCTGAGTCCCTATTCCACATTCCAGAATTCCACCAGTTCTTCCGGCACATCCGCCAAAAAGTCGGCTTCCTGGTCGTCGTAAATGGGCTCATCGGAAAAAGCCGGGGTAAACATCTGACGGCAGATGATTAATTCCCGCCGCGGGCGCGTAAT
>JAADHR010000134.1:0-1313 GCA_013151735.1 Calditrichota bacterium
AGGCAAAAATTCCAAATGCCAAATCCCAATAGCCAAATAAATCCTAAATTACAATTATCAATGACCAGAATAAAATAATCTCCAAACAACGCCGCAGGCGTTGAACATTTGTAGAAAATGTAATCCAATTAATTTTCCAACAACCCCGAATGGGGTTGAACGGATGGCAATCCTGTTCTATTTTGTTGAAGCCGTAACATTTGGGGTAATTTGTAGGGGGCGATTCGTGAATCGCCCCTACCTTTTATCATTCGCGCATTCGCGGCCTAATGAAAAGATTCACCGCAAAGGCGCAGAGACGCAAGGCAAAAATTCCGGTAGAACCTCTAATACAAAAGATATTTCTCCCGTGTAATTTTAAACTCCGAAAGCTTCTTGCTCCAGCTCGCCACAATCTTTTTGGGCGGTACATTGTTCTGAATCTGTTCCCGCAGCCTCTCGGTTCCGGCAAGCAGATCAAATCCCTTTTTGAAAACAAGCTGATCCGGATACAGGCGGTGAAGGGCACTTAAAAGAGTGACCCCAAAAGAGACCGAACGAAAAATGTTTCTGTTGGCCAGTTTCAGCTCTAATCCCCGACACATTTCACCTTCGTATTTCGGATGAGGAGCCATTTCCGGAATGGATTGTGGAATGAATTCCGTTGCCTTTACCATCAACCCCAAAGGATGAAAGGAATCGATAGCCTGCTTCAAAGAATCGCCATTTATCCACGGAGCACCCACAACTTTGAATGGCGTGCGGGTTCCCCTGCCCTCAGAAACAGAGGTGCCTTCAATTAAACACATCCCGGGATAAAGGATAGCGGTTTCCAAATCGGGCATATTGGGGGAGGTTTTAATCCATTTCAGGCCGGTTTGATCGAACCACATGGAGCGACGCCAATTTTTCATCGGGATCACCGTCAGATCGGCACGAGCCCCGTTTTCCAGCCATCCCTCACCGTTAATCATGCGTGCCAATTCCCCGATGGTTAAACCGTGCCGAATGGGAATCGGGTACATCCCCACAAAGGATTTCAGCTCAGGATTGAGAATGGGACCCTCCACAATATCGCCCGTGATGGGATTGGGACGATCCAACACAATAAACGGAATGTGATTTTCGGCGGCGGCCTGCATGGCCAGCCCCATGGTGCTGATGTACGTGTAAAACCGGGCACCGATGTCCTGAATGTCGAAAAGCAGCACGTCCACACTGTCCAGCATGGCCGGTGTGGGCTTGCGGGTTTTCCCGTAAAGGCTGTAAACCGTAATTCCGGTCAGGGAATCCACGTAGGATTCCACGTAAGCACCGGCGGAGCGATTCCCGCG
>JAADHR010000134.1:1371-17899 GCA_013151735.1 Calditrichota bacterium
ATCGAGGTTCCGTGACGGGTAATGGCGGTGGCGTTCGTGATAATTCCCACGCGTTTTCCACGAATTAAATCCAGATGCTCGGTTAATAAAACATCCAGGCCGGGAATAACGGGGGCGCGGTTTTCGGTGCAATTTAAAAAGAATGGAAACGACAACAAAAATAGAATCAAGGTCTTCGAAAGAATTTTATTCATGGCTTCCTCCCGGGAAATCATGCGTTGCAAAACTGATAATACCATTCTGGAGATATTTGTGGTCCTCGGTGTTGCTCTTTTTCAGTTACACAGAGAACCACAGAGTACTGCAGAGAAAAAGAAAATCTTCTCTTCCCTCTCTGTGGTTCTCTCTTTTATTTTCTCTGTGGCTCTCTGTGTTATTCTTTTTTACTCTGAATAAAAGAAAAAACGCACCTACTCGCTCTGGCTCACTTCCTCGTCCGGGTTTTTGCTTTCCACCTTCGGAATGACAATTTCATCGCCCGGATGAAGCTGGAAGAGATTTCGGTTTCCATTGTAGCTTTTCACCAGCCAATAGGGCAAATCGAAGACGGAATTACACAAATACCAGATGTTTTCTCCCCGGCGCACTTTGTGAATCTGCGTCCCGACAATTTCGTAATTCTGGAAGAAATCTTCTTCAATGCTTCGATGGTATTCCAACCGCTTTTCCTCAAAATCTGCCGCCGAAACCGCTTCAAATCGCAGTTTGATTCGCTGCCCGATTTGCAAATACTGTCCGTAAGACAGGCCATTCCACCGCCGCACGCGCTGTGTGGGAATACCCAGCCAATCGGCATAATGGCCCAGGGTTTCTCCCGGTTCCACACGGATCCATCCCGTTACCGGGGCAGAATGTTTAATCAATCGGACTTCATACGTTGGAAGTGTCCGGCCGACGGTATCAATTGAGGCTCTGGCCGGGACGGGTTGTTCATCCAGAAATGGCCCATAAAAATTGCTGGAATCATTGTTGGCAACCAGGACGTTTGGTGACGGCGCCGCTTTTTTCCGAATTGCGGTACGGGTCAAAAGCGTATCTGCCTTCTCAGTGATCGCCTTTACCGGTTTTTTCCTTTTTACTGCCACCCTTTTGCGGAAGGGTGTCCGGCGCGAGGTTTCGTATCTCGACGGAATGTAAAGAATACTTCCGACCCGAATGCGCCGCACGTTTCGAATATTGTTCGCCAGAATAATGTCGCTCGTACGCAGCCGGAAACGCCGGGCAATCCGGCCGACGGTATCCCCCCTTCGGACCCGATACCAACGAAGCCGTTTTTGTTGAGCATGCAATTCCTTCTCAGGAATTTTAGCGAAAAGAGCCGCTGCATTTATATCCTTTGGCAGGCGTAATTTGTATCCTTTCGGCAGATACTTATTGTCGATATAAACCGGTGGACGGAGAGCCGGATTAAATTGTCGAATCACGTCCTTTGACAATCCGAAATAATGTACAAATGTGCTCATCGAAATATAGGCCGGCAGTTTAAATTCCTGAAACTGGATGGGGGGATCGTAAATCACCGGACCCAAATATTTTTCGTAGCTTTCAACCACTTTTAGCGCAGCCAAAAATTCCGTGTAAAAATTGCGGGAGGCAAACTTAAATTTTCGGCTTCGGTATTTCTGAACAATCACCGCGATGTCATCGGTGTGTAAGATTCGCTTTGCACGTTTCATGCCCTGCAGGCCGTGATTGTAGGCCGTAATGGCCAGCGGCCAATTCCCGAGCTCATTATAATTCTTTTGCAGCAGCTCCGCTGCGGCGTGCGTGGCAAGAATCGGATCGAGGCGTTCATCCACCTCGTAGGAGATCTTCAGGAAAAGCCGTCCCGTATGGCGGGTAAATTGCCAGATACCGGCGGCTCCGACTTTGGAATAGGCCTGATAATTAAAGGAGGATTCCACGTGCGGAATGGCCGTGAGGCCCTCCGGCAATCCCATGTCACGGAACACCTTTTTCATGTAGATCAAATACCGGCCAGAAAGCTGAACGCCCTTGCGGAAGCGTTCTTTTTGTCCCCGCTGGGCCCGGACCCTTCTGGAGGCCGCCCGATAAAGACTGTGATCCCGTTTTTCCCCCCAGGCCTCAAAGGCCTTTTTCTGATCCCCTTTTAGATGATTAAAATTTGTTCGGTGAGAAGCCAGCTGCCGCAAGATAGACTTCCAGTGCCGCACGCGTCTTTTCACGTAGCGCCGCATGGTCCGGTAGCTGACTTTTCTGTTGCCCACCGCATCCCGAATATCGAAAACCTCGTAAATCACCGATAAATTCCGGGAGTCGTGAATGACATGCTGGTTTAAAGAGTACTTAGAATACACATTCACCCAAAAGTTAACCTGAGGTTCAAGTGCCTTGGGGACGGGAAACAAATTGGTGTCGTGTACAAAATGAAGATCCTCCCGGTCGGCAATGCGGGTATCCGCCGTGAGAACCGGATGCAGGAGGAAAATACTAACAAGGCCACATAAAATAATTCTTCGGATCATTCAAACCTCAGGTACTTTTGAATTCAATTGATGAAAAACGCCCGGAAAGAGTCCGCACAAAACAACTTCCCCTCGCCCGGCAATTCAGGCCGCCCTCTTTTTTTATCGGCCAAAAAAGCCCTTAAGTCAAATCGAAAAAACTCACGGGCAGATTCTCCTAAAAAAGAGTCGCCGATGCAATCACTCTGTTTCCCCCAATCCCGCTTTAGGTTGACGCCAATGGCCAGAGTCGACTTGACTAAAAGTCCCCGCTGCAAAGGCAAGCCCCAGCGATTACCGGATGACATTAACCGCCGGCCCGTTTTTCCGCCAATGCGATTCGCTTTTTTATCGAGGGATGGCTGTAAAATAAAAACTCCACCACGGGATGGGGTTCTTTGTCGCTCAGATTCAGCCTTGAAAGCTTGTCCATGGCCGAAATGAAATCCGCGGGTTTTTGTGTCAGATCCAGGGCGAATGTATCCGCCTGAACCTCAAACCGCCGTGAGACCGCGTTTTGAACCGGCATCACAATCAAATTGTAGAGCATAAACAGGAGAAAAAACAACGGCAGGGCTTCAATCTGATCAACAGAAATGTAGCCCAGTCGGTGAACCGCCCACCGGTACAAAACGGCAGTCAGGAACAGACCCGCGAAAATCACAAAAAAACTTAAGACCAGCCCTTTTTTAATATGCCCCCGCTTGTAATGGCCCAGTTCGTGGGCAAAAACGACCTCAATTTCATCCGGTGTAAACTTTTCAAGAAGTGTATCGCTCAGAATAATTCGCTTCGTTTTCCCCAGGCCCGTAAAAGCGGCATTCGCCTTTTTAGTGGTTTTGCTCAAATTGAATGAAAAAATAGCCGACACCTGAACACCCACCTTTTCGCAAAGCGCCAGAATTTTTTTCTTTAATTCCTCATTTTCAACGGGGCGAAATTTGTAAAAGAGAGGAAAAATCAGAATCGGGGCCAATTGGGCCAGGACAACCGAAAATAGAAAAATAATGAATCCGACGGGCACCCACCACCAAACCGGAAATGCTCTGAGAAAAGAGTAAAGCACGATCACAAGGGGCAGAAAAATCAAAAGTCCTACCAAAACGCCTTTTACCCCTTCCCAAACCCATTGAAAGAACGTCTGATTGGAGAGCCCATATTTGTGCTCCAGAATGAATCCGGAATACACTTCAAGCGGGGATAGAATCAGCCAATTTCCAAACCCGACCAGTAACACAAAAACAATTAATTTCGCGTAAGGAGCGGTTGTCACTCCGTCTGACACTTTTCCCAGCCACAGGCTTCCTCCGGCAAAAATAAGCAGTAAAAAATAGATTAGGGTCAGTGCATAGTCAATCAGGCTCAGAACGAGGTGGGTACGCGTGTAGGCTTTGGGAAGATTTTTTTCTTCCTTTCGGCTTTTGCGAGAAGAAAGTACAGCTGCACCGGTTTCCACTTTAAAACTCCGAAAAAAGCACACCACACACTAAAATCGATCAACAAATTATCATTAATAATAAGAAATTGAATGGCGATTTGCAAGAGGAATGTACGCAACCCGGAATTTTAATTGGCTGTGCAGAAAAAGGGGTGACTAAATCCCCCTTTGCGAAAAAAGTACGAGTTCTCCCCGCCGGGTAAATCTAATTCTTTGAGCAGGAGGATTCTTTCCAAATGATTCGTTCGGCGGAATTCTCCGCTGGAGGGAGGCCCGTGCTAATTTTCCGATGTTTCCATTTGCTTAAGTATTTGCCGAACCTGTTGAACAATATTTGAAATATCTGATCTCTCGCCGGATCGCATAATCCTTTCCAGCACCCGAACAGGAATCGATTGGAAGGCGTCCACAATCCTGGGATCAAATTGCTTTCCGGCTTCTGCCTGAATAATTTCTCTCGCTTTTTCGAGGGAGCGCGCCTCCTGGTAAACCCGGCTGCTGGTAATGGCATCAAAGGTATCGGCCACTGCGAAAATACGAGCACCCAACGGAATCTCCTCTCCGGCCAATCCTTCCGGGTACCCCTTTCCATCCCAACGCTCGTGATGATACCGGACGACATCTAAAGCCGGCTTCAGGAACTTGATTCCCTTTAACATATGATATCCGATGAGCGTATGCTGGCGCATAATGGACCACTCTTCATCGCTCAGGGATCCGGGCTTCAATAAAATGCTGTCGGGGATTCCGATTTTGCCCACATCGTGCAGCAGGGCTCCGCGGGTAATTCCAAGTAAAAGCGTCCCCCTTACCCGAAGTTTGGTGGCCAAAACACGGGTGTATTCCACAACCCGCTTCGAGTGTCCGCCGGTGCTTTTCTCCCGTACATCCAGAGCGGTAATGAGTGCCTCAAGGGTTTTCTGGTAAGTGGACTCAATTTCTTCGTAGGCCCGCAGCAGCTCCAGTGTGCGTTCGCGGACCTTCGACTCCAATTTCTCCTGATACTTTCGCTTCTGCATCAAGAGAGATTTTCGCTCCAGTGCCCGTTCAACCGCAATCCGGATTTCTTCTGTATCAAACGGCTTAATAATATAATCGTACGCACCCAGGCGCAAACAATCCACCGCTTCTTTTGTATCATCCACCCCGGTAATCATCAGGACGGCCATGTTGGGATCTTCACTCAGCATTTGCTTGAGAAGCCATTTTCCATCATAATCGGGCATTTTCACATCGGTCACCACAATGTCAAACTTTTCTTTCTGAAAGAGCATCAGGGCATCATGCGCATTTGCAGCAACCGATACGTCATAGTTTTTTCGCCTGAAATAGCGTCCCATCAAATCGCGAATGATTGTTTCATCATCCACAATTAGGATTTTTTTGGATTGGCTCATGGATTATTCTCCGAAAATATATTTAAAATAAGTGTTTTCAGATCATTCATATCAAACGGTTTAATCAAATAGGGCAGTCTATTTTTTTTAAAAAACCGCTGCGTTTCATCAGAAATTGCGTCTCCTGTCATAAAAATAATTCGCGAAACCAATTCGGGTGATTTTTTCTTTAAATGCGCAAAAAAACTTTCGCCGTCCATTTCCGGCATCCTGAGGTCCGCCAGAATTAAATCAAATGAATCCGATTCCAATTTTTCAAGCGCTTTTCGCCCATTCTCGGCGGTCTCAATCCGATTACCGGTTTTGCCATAAATAAGCCGTAACAGCGAGAGAATTACTTCTTCATCGTCAACAATTAGAATTTTCTTGTCCTTTATTGCCGGATGAAATGGTTTTTTCTCCAAGCCATCTCCGACGGGCACGGTCTCTTCCAGATACGGAAATACCAGGGTAAAAACAGCTCCTTTTCCGGGCTCGCTTTGCACGGCTATTTTTCCGCCATGTTCGTGCACAATTCCAAATGAAACAGAAAGACCGAGTCCCGTGCCCTTGCCCACGTCTTTTGTTGTAAAAAAGGGATCAAAAATCTTGGGCAATATTTCAGAAGGGATTCCAGGCCCGTCATCCTCGACGATTATTTCAACGAATGTACCGACCACGCGGGTCGTGAATGTAATGATTCCGGACTGTTTTTGGCTCAGGATAGCCTGAGAGGCATTGTTGATCAGATTAATAAAGACCTGCTGAAGCTGGAAAAAATCGGCCATAATAAAGGGCAGGTTTTTCCCGAAGTTTCGGACAAATGTAACCCCTTTTCTTTTTAGATCATATTCCACCAATTCAATGGTTTTCTCAATGATAAAATTAATGTCCTGGGGCTCTTTTTTAAATTCTGTCTGGCGCGCAAAGGTAAGGAGATTCCGGACGATTTTTCGGGAACGCTCCGCCTCCTGTTTAATAACAGTAAGATCCCTTCTGACGGTTTCCGGTAATTCCGATTCCTCAAGAAGCAAATCCGCAAAGCCCAATACACCTGTGAGCGGGTTGTTCAATTCGTGAGCCACGCCGGCAATAATTTCGCCCAGCGTAGCCAATTTTTCTCTCTGAAAAATTTCTTTTTGCATGGCCAGCTTCTGAGTTACATCTTCAACGATATGAATGGTGCCGGTAATGGCCTGATTTTCATCCAGAAGCGGGTAGCAAATCACCTCAAATTGCCGTCCGTCACCAAAAATATCCATTACTTTTCGTTCGGGTTGCTTAGACTTCAAGAGTTTTAAGAACGGGCAACTCTCGATGGGGTGCTCTATTTTGTGAAACAGGCGGAAACACTTTTGACCAATAATGTCCGATTCTTGTAAGCCAAGTAAATCTCTAATAGCCCTGTTGATTTGAAGAACCCGCCAGTTGGCATCGTGAACCGAAATTCCCAGCGGAATTGAATCCAGAACGTGTTGCCAGAGCTTTTGAAATTTCTCTTGTTCGGCCAGCATGCGGCTCTGTTTGATCCCAATCGCCATTTGTGTGCCCATCATTTCAAATTGAGGCCGCATAATTGGTAAATGTATTTCCAACGGCCGATCAAACCCCAAATTAAGAAAACCGATAAGATTGTTTTGAATAGACACAGGAATATGGGCACTCGACCGGATTCCGCTTCTGTACAAATCCTTGTGAATGGGCCCCAATTTTGAAAATCCAATGTTAAAATTTTCAAAAATCTCCACCCTTCTTTCAGGATTGAATTCACGAACAGGAATGAGTTTCATATTTTTGAGATAGGTAAGACCGGCCTGGACAGCGGGCCGCATTTTGGCTGTTTGCACAATCCAGTAGTTGCCTGTTTCATCGGGGGTTAAATACGAAATGCGGATTAATCCGGGAAACACCCTTAATAATTCATCGGCAATAAGCGATACAATTTCCTTTTCAGTGGCCCCCTGAATAATCTTAAAGGCCATTTTGTTCAAAACGCTCAGGGATCGGTTCTGATTTTCAACAATCTCGGAATCCAGGATTTGACCCAGCAACAGATGAGTCGTTAAAAAGGATAATTCAAAAAAGCGCTCGTTACGAACCAGCTTCGGCAGAGGCGTTTTCCAACCGATAATGCCAATAATAACGCTTCCCTGCACGATGTGAGAAAACAGCATCCGAATAATATCCACCCCCTGTGATCGGAACCTGCGAATGGTTTTTTTGGAAAAAAAACGGTCAACATCCTGGTGTTGAAGATTAAACTGAAGAATGTTTTTTGAAAAAAGTCCTTCCAACGAAAATTCCGGAGCAAAGAAATCCTCCCATGCAACATTCTGAACACGAGCATCCGGCCTATCCTCCAACCCCGGTTGAAGGATTTTAATCTTTCTTTCGCGGATGACGATCTGCTCAAGGAGATCGGGTTGAAAATATTTTTTGATGAATGCGACCACCCACTGGGAAACGTCAGCGCTGGAACGGGCTTCTTTGATTTTCTGGAGAAGCTCATGGATAACATCCAGCAGATCTCTCAACTCATTTTGATCGGCTCGGCACCGGTTTGGCAGCCGTATGCGCCTTTTGCCCCTCTTTTTTGACGCCGGCCAATAATGTCTGGAGCGAAGATGATAGTCCCGCGCAGGCCGATTGGCAATTTTTTTTCGGTAAGAAACAGGGCGAGTTACAGACTCTCTGTCGATTAAGTCAAGTTGATCTTCTGTCCGATTCAAAAAAGCGTCTAACCATCCTTTCGTTGGGGTCATCTTCGACGTTCTCCCTGGGAAGCCGGTTGCAACAGCCTGACATACCGTGAATTTAGATGATTGATGGGTGCGGTTCAACCTCTCCATCATTTGTGTCTTTTCGTAATCGTTACAAAGGAATTATCCCCCGGGGCAGAATTCTTGAACAAAAAAACCGTTTCCCGAGGAACTTTCACCGGAAAAACTTCTGCCTGCTCACTTGGTTATTTCATCTTTTTGAAACGATACTCCTTCGGGTTGTGTGATCCATGCTTTTTTTATTCATCGGTGGAATCCTGCCGTTTCCGATAAAAGGAAATGTTTTCCTGATTAAGCCGCCACCGGTCAATGGACTCTTTATTAAAGCGCCAGCTGTTTCCGATCTTAAACGCGGGCAATTTATTCTTTTGCAAATACCGGTAGATGGTCATGGGATGAACATTGAGATAATTTGCAAGATCCTTCACGGTGAAAACGGCTTTTTTGGTCATGTGTGCGCGGAACTCCTTTTCGCTGATCATACTTCTTTTAACTGGTTTAATCTATTTTATGTATTCTTCGACTTTAAGTCAAGTATTTTCAGTTATGTTACAAAAATATAACAAATATGTCAATCAAGAAAAATCTTAAACGGCCGATAAAATATATGGGCGCTTTTCAAAAAAGACTTGACACGCTTCGTTTTTTTTCTTAAATTTAAATCAAATTTAACCATTTCATATATTTGGAGGAGTATACTTCATAGTCGTTCGCTAAAGGTTTTTGGAAATTGAGACTTTTTTAAGAGTAAAATCAGAATTATACCTGTTAAGGGTTTTTCCATTCACTTTTAGGCGGACGGTATTCTCCACCAAGACAATAGTAACCGAATGTTTAAAAGTGGATTTATTTAATCCCTGCATTCGGTTTTTTTGTTTTTGGATGATTCATGTATTTGATATGAATGACACGCAAAAAAGGAGGTTCCTTCATGAAAAAAATCGCCATTTTAACCGCTATTTCTCTCATCTTTTTGGCGGGATTGCCCACGCAAAAGGCACACGCCCAGAGTGAAGCGGGGGTTCTGTTCTTACAAATTTCCCCCGGCGTCCGTGCCGACGGAATGGGTGAAGCCTTTGTGGCCCTTGCCAATGATGCTTCAGCCGTCTACTGGAATTCAGGCGGACTGGGATTTCTGGACGGACACGAACTGTTGATTATGCATTCCAATTGGCTCCCCCAATTGGCAAGCGACCTGTTCTACGACTACGTGTCTTACATTCACCACATTAATGGACTGGGAACATTTGGCGCCAGCGTCACTTATTTGAATTTGGGCGAACAGAATGTCACCCTCGAAAATGGTCCCGAAGTGGTTGACCATTTCACCAGTTACGATTTCGCCGTTTCGGGCGCTTTTGGAACCCTGGTGGGTGAACACACCGGTGTGGGACTGAACATGAAAATTATTCGCAGCAATCTGGCACCCTTTGGCGCCGGTAAAGAAAAGGGCGCCGGGCAGACCTGGTCATTTGGTGTGGACCTGGGTGTCCTCTACAAAACGCCCTTCCTGAAAAATTTAAATCTTGGAATGAACCTGACCAACATGGGACCGAAAATTTCCTACATCGATGTCGATCAGGCCGATCCGCAGCCAACCACATTAAAAGTGGGACTGGCCTACCACATTATCAACAGTAAATACAACAAACTGACTTACGTTCTGGATTTTGACAAACTTCTGGTACGCCGTTATAAAGACGGAACGTCCGATCCCTTCTACAAGGCTATTTTTACGTCCTGGACGGATCAACCCATCAAACAGGAAATGAAGGAAATCATCACACACACGGGATTGGAATATTGGTACAGCGATCTGATCGCCCTTCGCGTGGGCTACTGGTACGATGAACTGGGGAATGTAAAGCCTTACACATTCGGAGCCGGGCTGAAATATTCCCTGTACCGATTTGATTTCGGCTACATTGCCGCAGGTGAGGGCCATCCCCTGAACGATACCATGCGCTTTTCGTTGACCATTGGGTTCTGATTCCTTCTTTTGACACAGTGAACCGAATGTATTTTGCAAAAAAACCGAGGTCAGGTACCTCGGTTTTTTGTAACCGGTATCCCGTCGCCTTTTCCGAAATACGGGCCGGGACTTAAATTGCTTTTTTGAACAAAATTCTGGAAACAACACATGCAAAAAAGAATGGGTGTTCTTTTCATTCTATTGTTATTTTTGGTTACTGCGGGGTATGCTCAACGGACTAAAATTTATTTTGTGAAGCCGCACATTTCAAGCACGTCCCGGGAGCATTTGGTGCCCACGCTTTTTGACACCCCGCAGGCACAAACCGGCACACAAAATTCTGTTCCCGACACGCTTCGGATTTTGGCGCTGCGTGTCTCCTTTAAACCGGACACCCTTCCGGAAACGACCGGTAACGGGGAATTTCAACTGGCTAAAAACGATTCCATTACCATCGATCCTCCTCCCCACAACCGGACCTATTTTGAAGCACAACTGGCTTCTCTGGCTCACTACTACCGGACGGTTTCGCACGGAAAGCTCATTTTAACGGGAGACGTTTTGCCATCCGCACCAAACAAAAGCTACCGGCTCCCCCACGAGATGGCCTATTACAATCCCAACAAAACCGAGGAAGAATTGGATCAAAGACTGTCCGAATTGCTTCGGGATGCCCTGGCAGCCGCCGATTCCGCAGAATCCTTTTCGGCAGCATCTTACGATGTTTTTATGATTTTTCATGCGGGCGTCGGCCAGGATGTGGCGCTGGATTACGACACCACGCCGCAGGACATTCCGTCGGCCTTCCTCAATTTCGATCATCTGAAAAAAACCCTTGGAAAAAACAACCCCAATTTTCAGGGCATTCCTTTTGAAGACACCATTGTCAAAGAAGCCTTGATTTTGCCCGAAACCGAGGTGCAATCCACAACGATTCAAATCGGCCTCAAGGGAACCCTGGCGCTCATGATGGGCCATCAGTTGGGGCTTCCGGCACTTTACAATGTTCAAACCGGCCAATCGGGAATCGGCAAATGGGGGCTGATGGATCAGGGCTCCGGAAACTATTTCGGACTAATTCCTGCGCAGCCCTGTGCCTGGTCGAAAGTTTTCATGGGCTGGGAAAAACCGGTGGAATTAAAGCCGGGAACGCAGCTGAACGTGGGGGCCTCGTACGCGCGGTCCGCGCCGCACATCTACAAAATTCCCGTCAATTCCCACGAATACTTTCTGATCGAAAATCGTCAGCACGATTTTAACGGTGACGGCTACGCCATTGGCAGGGATCAGTACGGCCACCGCGTAGAATTGGACGCCAACGGCCAGGTCAAAACTCAGGATTCTCTGGGTGTGATCGTTCAGGTGGATGACTACGACTTTGACATTCCGGGTTCGGGCATTTTAATCTGGCACATTGACGATGCCATTATCCGTCGCTACTACGATTCCAATGCCATCAACGGAAATCCCGAGCACAAAGGGGTTGAACTGATGGAAGCCGACGGTTCGCAGGACATCGGCCAGAGCTACGGCTTCTTAAACCCCGGGAGCGGCAGTGAATTGGGAACCATGTACGATCCCTTTTACAAAGGGAACGAAAATCACCTGGTGGCCAATCACAGCCAGACAGTGGAATTTGGTCCCTACACGGCCCCTTCCTCCAGAAGCTTCTCCGGGGCGAACACCCACATTTTGCTGGATCACTTCTCAAAAATTGACACGGTCATGTCTTTCTCGTACACCAATGACCTTTTTTCTCCGGGATTTCCCCGGGCCGTCGGCCCCCCGGGAACGCTTACTTTTCCGCCCGTTGTTTTCGATTCCAAAGGGAACGGGCATCCGGAGATTTTTGTTGCCACCTTGTCCGGCAAGCTCCTTGGCTGGACATCAAACGGTGAAAAAATTGTTCCCAACGCGGATTCTCTCCGCCTCGAGACCGAACCCCAAACGTTCAGCCGGTACCCGCTTGCTCTGTTAACGGACGTGGGAGATTCTCTTATTGCCCCGCCCATTTTTCTGTGGGACGATGTCAATCAGGACTATTTTGCCGTCCTTGGGGGAAAATCCGGGAAATTCTGGCAGGTACGGCTGACCGATTCGGATCGTGACGGCCGGGCAGATTCAAGTTTGTGGGGAAACCTGGAATCCCCCTTAACCGCGATCATGGGAATCGGCCCTGCAGCCAGTGCCGGGGACTCCGTACCAAAACTCCAAACCGTCTTACTCGGAACCGCCTCCGGAACACTTACGACACTGAATTATGCTTCGGGTGTCCAGACCCTGGCTACGCGGCAATTGCAACAGTCACCGGTTGCCGGCTTTTGCCGATTTTCCAAATTGCCGCTGTCCCGAACAGCCGGCGTGGATACGTTTGAGGTGCTCTTTCAAAACGGCTGGCTTTACACACTGCGTTCCACGCTTGAAACAGTGGATTCTGTTCACGTTGACCTCGCGGGTCCCTTTTTTCAACCCGTAGCGGGTTACCTGACCCAAACCGGAGGACTGGTCACAGTTGTTCTATCCAAATCAGGAAAAATGACTGCTCTTTCGCACACCGGGGACGTTGTCAGCGGCTTTCCTGTGGATATCGGCACGCAGCCAGCCACACGCCCGATTCTGATGGATGTCCGAAACGGGAATCGAAACGAAATTCTCGTCAGCAGTGCGTCTGCACTTTTTGCCTTCGATTTTAACGGGGTTCTCACAGAGGGTTTTCCAAAAATTTACCGGAGGGAGGTCCCGCTTCAAACACCCGATTGGAACCAGCCGGTCGGAATCTCGTTTAATCAGCCTCAGACGTCCTTAATTTTACTTGGAAATGAGGCAGGTCAATTGCAGGCCTTTTCAAAATCAAACACGCGTCTTTTTGATTTTCCTCTGGGAACGGGTAACGCCATTACCGCCGCCCCGGCTCTTGCAACAATCGATCAAAACCCGACGCTTTTTGCGGTTTCAACGGATGGTTTTCTTTACGCCTGGAATCTGCACTTTTTAAATTATTCTCTCAAATTGTCCTGGTCGGGGATCGGTAATTCCCCTTTTCAAACCAATCTCCAGCTAAAAACCGGCACCTTTTCTCCCGAAATACCCCAGACTCTGGTGGGAAGCAATTGGGCGTACAATTACCCCAACCCGACGCACGACAATCAGACCACCATTCGCTACCACCTGAATCACCCGGCCCGGGTTTCCATCAAGATTCTTGACATAGCCGGCAATTTAATTGATCAGTTTTCGGGACCAGGGCTCGGCCCTGCGGATAATGAAGTGGTTTGGAATTTGAATTCCGTCGACAATGGGGTGTACATCGTTCGGGTTGAAGCAAAAAGTGCCAGCCAGAGCGCCATTACCTTTTTCAAGATTGCTGTGGTTAAATAAGGATCGATTTTATGATGAAGCGGTTTACACATATTGGATGGTTAATTGGCCTGGCTGTGCTTCTGGCGTCCGTTCCTCTTCAGGCACAGCCGGAATCGTACAATCACCCCGAGTTGAAATGGTACACCATTGAAACGCCTCACTTTTTTATTCATTTCCACAACGGAGCAGAACGTACCGCGCGGGCCATTGCCCAGATTGCCGAAAATATTTACGGCCCGGTTACGCGCATGTACCACCACGAACCGGACGGAAAGGTTCACTTCATCGTAAAAGATACAGACGACTATTCCAATGGAGCCGCGTATTATTACGAAAACAAGATTGAAATCTGGGCCACGCCGATGGATTTTGATCTCCGGGGCACTCACCCCTGGCTGCAAAACGTGATCACCCATGAATTTACCCACGTGGTTTCACTTCAGGTGGCGATGAAATTTACCCGTCACATTCCCGCCATGTACATTCAGTACATGCACTACGAAAAGGAAAAGCGCCCCGATGTAATTTACGGATTTCCCGATCGGATCGTCTCCTTCCCGATCGCCGGTGCCGTTTTCCCGCCCTGGTTTGCCGAAGGAGAAGCCCAGTACCAGGCCCCGAAAAAGGCCAATGATTTCTGGGACACCCATCGGGACATGGTTTTGCGAACGGCCATTCTGGCCAACAAACAATTGTCGTATAAAGAAATGTGCGAATTCGGAAAAACCAGTCTCGGCAACGAAGAAGTGTACGATCACGGATTCGGGCTGGTCAGTTACATTGCTGCTAAATACGGACCCGACAAAATCCGCCAGATGACCCGGCGGATGCGCCTCCCGTGGAGAATTTCCTTTCGATCGGCTTTTGAAGGCACCTTTGGAAAATCCGACAAAGAAATGTACAACGAGTGGATCACCTTTTTGAGAAAGTGGTACACAAAGGGAATTTCCAAAATCAACGGGCATGTGGCAAGAGGCCGTTTACTTGAATCCAAGGGTCTTTCGAACATGTACCCGGTCTGGTCGCCCGACGGCAAAAAAGTGGCCTACATTAGCAACAAAGGCATGGATTACATGTCGCAAACCAGTCTGTACATCTACGATTTTGAGAAGAAAAAATCCCGGCAGATCAAAGGCGGCGTCCGATCCTCGGTCAGCTGGTCACCCGATGGGAAATACCTGGCCTACGCCAAAAACAAAAAGGCCAATTTTCAGGGAAGTCACTTCTACGACCTGTACCTGCTGGATATTCACAAAAAGAAGGAAAAGCGGCTCACAAAGGGTCTGCGCGCCCGGAATCCCTCCTTCTCCCGGGATGGCAAGAAACTGGTCTTTGTAACGGGACACGACGGAACAGACAACCTGGGCATTTACTATCTGGACAGCAAACAGGCCATCCAGATTACACACTATTCCGACGGACGGCAGATCTTCCACCCCGTCTGGTCGCCGGACGGACAATCCATTTTGTTTGATCTGTCCACGCGCCACGGACGGGACCTGGCGATGATCAATCAAAACGGCGAAAAATTTCGTTATCTGCTTAAATCCAAAGGCGATTCACGCAATCCCGTGTTCAGCAAGGATGGACATTACGTCTTTTTCGCCTGGGATAAAACAGGGATTTTCAACATTTACCGGATGAATCTAAAAACCCGAAAAATTAAGGCCCTTACCAATGTGATCGGCGGTGCGTTTATGCCGTCGGTCCACCCCAAAAGCGGATTGGTGTACACCCTGTTTACGGCGGATGGTTTCAAAATTGCCTATCTTAAAAACGCGGCTCCAACCACGCTGTCTCCCTACCTGGCCAAGGGGAAAATCCCCCGCTGGGGGCGGGTTTCTCCCCTGTTGAAAATCGCCTCAAACGAAAAGGGAGGAGACCCGGCGATTACGATCAAACCCTACCGTGACATGTACACACACGTGGGGTTTTTACCCCGGCTTTTTTTCGATTACGGAACCACCAAACTCGGAACCTATTTTTATTCCAGCGATATGCTGGATAAATACAGCATTTTTGGTGGTGTGGCGCTGAACCGCCAATGGGACTGGGACGTGTTCGGAATGGTGACCTACCGCAAACTCTGGCCCACACTTTTTCTGGAGGTGTACAATCAGATCCGGCATGTCAAGGACAAAAACACGCCCGACCGGTTCCGCTACAATCTCATCGAAACCGATCTCGGAATGGAGTTTAAACTGACCGATGCCAATTTGATTCGCAGCGCCTTTGTTTACAGCCGTTACAACGGGCGCCTCGAAACCGAAATTGACGGCCAACAGATCAAATTCGGTTACACCTATTTAATCGGGAAGGATTTTATGCTTCAGTGGCAGTACAACAATGTTCTTCCCAGTCTGGGAATGGACGCCTTCCCAAAATCCGGGCAGCAGCTAACCCTCCGCTACGATTTTGAAGACAATCAATTCATTAACGGATTTAAGGTGAACAGCAAATACGGGACGCTTCAGGAAACGTACAAGCCATACACCTATCACAAAATTCAGATGAATTATCGGCATTTTTTGCTCCTTCCGTGGAACCACACGGTTGAACTGCGGTTGAACGGCGGTTACATCGACCGGCCTGTGAACAGCTTTTTCGATTTCTTCGCCGGAGGGCTGATCGGACTGAAGGGGTATCCGTTTTACAGCATCGAAGGGCGAAAGCTGGCTTCGGGAACCCTGATTTACCGCTTTCCCATCAGCCAGCACCTGAATATTCAGTTTGCGCCCATTTATCTGGATAAACTTTACGCGGGGCTTTTTGTTGATTACGGAAACGCCTGGAATGACGGCCGGGCACAATTTTCCGACTTTAAGAAGGACGCGGGCATTCAATTGCGATTGAACACCTTCACCTTTTACAATTACCCGACGATGATCTTTTTTGATGCGGCCTACGGGTTCGACACCATCGAAACGATGGGACAAATCTACGGAAAGGAAGTCCGGTACTATTTCGGGCTTTCATTCGGATACATGGATTAATCGAATGAAGACAACGCTCGTATTTCTGATTCTACTGGCTTTTTTGTGGGGAGAATGACTTTTTTAAATAAGACAGAGCTTCTTTTTGACCGATTGCTTGACTTGGGTAAAAAGGCTATATATTGTTTGTTATGGGCTTGGTCC